>DATDEW010000276.1:0-5956 GCA_036522935.1 Kapaibacterium sp. (SeqCode) | reverse complement strand
GACTATGTAAAGGAGTCTATATTATTACCGTTTGGAATTACCGATATGCATGCCGGTAAATCTTTGCAAGAGGACAAGTATCCCGGGGAAGTGAGCTACTATGATTACCCCGGCGCTCCGCTTTCAACATCATTCTTAACAGGTGTTCCTGCAAGTGTACCCGCTCAATATGGCGGATATAATTGGGAAATAATGACACCTGCTGGTGGATGGGTAGCTTCAGCACAGGACATGTGTAAACTTCTTCTTGCTGTTGATACATACAACAACAGACCTGATATTTTACAACCTAACACCATTGATACAATGACTGCGAAGTCAGTCAATTGGCCCGATTACGGATCGGGGTGGTTTGTCACCGCTGATGAGATCTATCATACGGGCGGCATTCAAGGGACAGCAAGTATCATCAGAGCGAATAGGAATAAGCAATTAACCTATGCAATTATTTTTAATGCTCTGCCTCAAAACTATACACCGCTTTATAATGAGTTTATGAGTCTTGTAAGTGATGAATATCCCAATATCACTTCATGGCCATCGCACGATCTCTTTGCTCCGACGGGTGTTGCTTCTGCTCGGGCAAGCAAACAAGAGATAGAGATATTCCCAAATCCGGCTAAGAACTACATCACTATCTCTAACCTGTCAACCTCTTTCAACGGAAGTATAACAGTTGCGAATATGGCAGGGCAAGAGGTGTTCTATCAAGTGATAAGTGATTATAAGACTGTCATTAATACCGAAGACATACCTGTCGGTGTATATTCGGTTATTCTTCGTAGCAATGTTGATGGGGGAGTGACAACGAAGAAGTTTGTCAAATATTAACCTCCTCCAGCTTCGGCCCGTCCTCCTGACGATGATGATGGATATTGAAGAGGCGTTGGCGAAAGAGAATTTGGCATAGCTGCTTACAAGCGAGCCGATACTATTCCCCTAATGAGTCTATTAACTTTCTAGAGGCCGCTATCACTGAGAGTTTGTCGCTATTGGAAATTGCACCAATTTTACCATCAATCAACTCCGGTGAAAATGTTACACACTTTGTTAGGCGGATAGTTGAAGGGAAGAGAAGATTGCTTTCCTTCCAGTTTACAATAGGGACATCAAAGGGTGATTCTTTCGCTTTGCTTGTAATTCTGGCAAGCAATATGTCATCATCATGAATGATGACAAGTGCCGGGCGCCGCTTTATAACTGACCTGTCGGTGAAAGGGAAATTTACAAGAACAATATCACCGAAGGAATATCGGGTCATAGAGAGTACGTATCGTAGGCAGCGTCCTCATTGGAATAGCCGTTAAGGAATTCCTTGGCAGCCAGTTCTTTCCAAAGCTTATCTTCAACAGCCTCGTCAGAGGGAACAACAACAACATCTACCTTTTCGCCTATCGGGAACGGCATATGGACGATGATATTACCATCGGGATTTACGACTGCTTCTGAATGAAATACGTTCATGAAAATAAAACAGCAAGTAAATAGGAGGAGTTCATACGCCAGAAGACCGCAACACCCGCCTCCATCCCCAGCTCCGCCCCGTCCTCCTGACGATGATGATGGATATTGAAGAGGTACTGGCCTAAGGAATGAAGAACTTAGATGTCTTATGACCTGAGTGTATAAAGTATATGTTAGATGGGAGCACCTTAATCGAATACCATGCCGCTCTTTGATCAACATATTCTACCTCTAAAGCAAATTTTCTTCCGAGTATATCATAACAGTTGATAGTAACTAGATCGTGTACACTATCTGAAGTAATGCCAAGTAAACCACGACTTTTATCTAGTATTATAGGTGTCGTGGTAAATGCTGAACGGTTTGGTATAGAGAG
This sequence comes from Kapaibacterium sp. (SeqCode), assembly GCA_036522935.1. Classification (GTDB taxonomy): domain Bacteria; phylum Bacteroidota; class Ignavibacteria; order Palsa-1295; family Palsa-1295; genus DATDEW01. Next base: position 4,116 of record DATDEW010000276.1, on the reverse strand, counting down.
CGGGAAACGTCCGGTTATTAGCAGCTTGATGAAAGAGTTATCAGGGATAGAGATTAAATGCCAATCATCAAGACCGTAGGAAGAATGTCTTTGATAATCCATATCGGATCTGCTAATAATAAAGTTGGTTTGTCTTAGCAGGGGAGCATCAAGAAAAAACCAGAGTGAATCCTTTGATTTAGAAACAGTATACGGTACATCATTAACAACTAATCTCCTTAATTCACCGGTCCAATATGGTCCAACACCATCTTGATATCTATCTTGTTCCTGTACTAGTAGGCTTGTTATTATTTTTTGGAATGTGTCAATAACTATACCTATTCTTCTTGACCAACTCCTTTGGTTGAAATTGTCATAGCCTGTTTTGTCATAAATAATAGTGTCTTTGTTAATAATGATGTCTGACGATACTGATGTGCTATAAGATACTTCAATAGTATCTGTATTAAAGGTCTCGCGATAAACAGGCTGATAGTCTATATATATATATGTATTTTCGGTTGTGAATTTCCCTGTTCTGATCTCTAGTTCAGAGACATTGATCTGCGCTTTCCCGGAGATGGGAAAGTAGCAAATAGAAAGTCCGATAATAATTGCCAGTAATTTCACAGGTGATAAGTTTACTACAAATATAACTACAAGATGCGGTTTCCCAACAAGTAGGACTCGATTTTACCCTTCCTTGTTCCCAATAAATCTCACTTTATTTTCAAAAATCATTTGGAAAATGAGAGGAAATATTTAACTCCAGCCTCGCCCCGTCCTCTTGATGATGATGATGGATATTGAAGTGGCGTTGGCTTAGAACTATGTAATTCAACAAAAAGAACTCAGTAAAACCAGAAAATACTAGGTTAATATATCACTATTTCTTAATTGTGATTTCTAAATATGAGCTGTCAGTACCTTTAAAGTATTCATAATTATCTTCTCTCGACCAAACGTAACTTTGGTCTTTGCTTCTATACTCAAACCCAGAAGAACCTTCCGTTCGAGTCATTGCCTGAATGTACTTCATAACATCACGACCTGCTATAGATATGATTAAAGAACTATCTGGCAGTATGTTGTAAGTAAGGTTCGTAAAAACAAAGACTGTTTTACCATACTGACCCATAGCATATTCTGTGCTAAGTAAAGGGATGGAATGGCTATTAGTAATAATGGTTGAATTATTACTGACTACAGTTTCGGGGTAAGAACCTGACTTGAGAACTGTATCTCTGCTTTGGTTAATAATTGTATGATTCTCTGTGTATTTATGAAAGCCTTTCATAATGATATTTGAGAATGTTATAGTAGCAACAGAATAATACTGTGCGAGTTTGTCAGTTACTAGAGTGCTATCTTTTGGTAGGTTCGCTGTAGTATCTTTCGGAGGATCTTTTAGTGTGTCCTCGGGGTGTTGTTGCGGTTCAGTCGCAGACGTATTGATTCTATCACAACCGCAAGTAAGCAGTAATAGTAGCGCAAACATCAAGTGTATGTTGTGTCGCATATCTACAATTAACACAATAGAGAAGTAAAAGTTGCAAACGCAGAGAACGCAGGTACGTGCTTATGGAGGATTCAAAAACCAAGTACATAATAGGCACCACTTTCCTTCAAAAACATCAAATTTCCATCCCCCCTTGTTCCCAATAAATCTCACTTTATTTCCAAAAATCATTTGGAAAATGGGCGAAAATTTCGTATATTTGTATACCAAAGTTTAGCATCCGGCTACAGAATTATCTCCTTTTCAACCCCTAGTGTTTCCCCCTCATATCATCAATATATTTATGTGTAAATTTCAGGCACCTACCTGTAACCTACCACCTCAAACCTACAACCTTCCCCTGCGGTGCACAATTATGTCTCAATAATATAATAAGTTACGGACTAAAAAAGAGTATTCTTCCGGTTTCATTTTCTTGAAGCCGAAACTGCCTCGTTCGGCGTTGTTATTGCCTTAGAATTTGATAGTTAATGTCCAAACGTACTCTTGTAACAGCCGCTTTGCCGTATGCCAACGGACCTATCCATATTGGTCATCTTGCCGGTGTGTACGTCCCGTCGGATATGTATGTCCGGTATAAACGGCTCCGCGGCGAGGAAGTCCTCTTTATCTGCGGCTCTGATGAGCATGGCGTCCCCATCACGATCAGCGCTGATAAGGAGAAGGTATCGCCGCAGGTCATCGTTGACCGCTACCATGAACTCAATGGCGCGACGTTCAAGCGGCTTGGCATCGAGTTCGACTATTACGGCAGAACCTCAAGCCCCGAGCATCGCACGACAAGCCAGGAGTTCTTCACACATCTTCAAAGTAACGGCTACATCGAGCCAAAGACCGAACCGCAGTTCTATGATCAGGAGGCGAAGATGTTTCTGCCAGATAGGTATGTCGAAGGTACATGTCCCGTCTGTTCGAACCCCGAGGCGCGAGGAGACCAGTGTGATAAATGCGGTACATATCTCAATCAGACCGAACTCATCAACCCTCGCTCGAAGGTAACAGGCACAACGCCTGTTGTCCGCGATACGGAGCATTGGTACTTTAAACTTTCGAAGTTTCAAGGCGAGCTTGAAACATACATTGAAGATAAAGCAGGCAAGTGGCGCGATGCCGTTGTTCAGCAGGCACGCAGTTGGCTCAAGGGCGGCTTGCAGGACCGGCCGATAACACGCGACCTTGATTGGGGCGTCCCTGTCCCGGGTGCACCGGGTAAGGTACTCTATGTATGGTTCGATGCCCCGATAGGGTATGTCACGGCAACGAAAGAACATTTGCCAAATGATTGGAAGAAGTGGTGGGCAAAAGATGAGAACCTTGACTGGGTTTGTTTTCTCGGTAAGGATAACATCGTCTTTCATACCATCATGTTTCCTGCGATGGAGATGGCATATAGCAAGCAGGGTGATTTCACATTCCAGCTCCCGACGCAGATACCTGCCAACGAGTTTATGAACCTCGAGGGCAGAAAACTCTCGAAGTCACGCGGCTGGACGATAGAGCCGCATGAGATACTCGATAGATATGATTCGGATATCATCCGCTACACGATAGCATGCAATCTACCCGAGTCAAAAGACTCCGACTTCTCCTGGAAAGATCTTCAGGCACATACGAATAATGAGCTGGCTGATATCCTCGGCAACTATGCGAACAGAGTATTGACGTTCGTTAAGAATAACTTTGAGGGCAAGGTGCCGAACGCCGATGCAGATACTGCATTCCTCGCGCAATATGAATCACATGCAAAGGAAGTAGCAAAACTTTATGAAAGCTACCAACTGCGTGATGCGACAAATGCAACGATGGATTTCGCACGTCAGGCAAATAAGTATTTCAACGATGCCGCACCATGGAAGCTCATCAAGACCGATAAAGAAGCGGCAGCGAAGGTGATGAGAACATGCCTCGAAGCGCTTCGAGCGATCGGCATTTACATCCGACCAATACTTCCGAACGCTTCGCTCAAGATAGAAAATATGCTTGGGACTGATACGTGCGGTGTAGACTGGAATTCTGCACATAAAGCAGCACTCACTCCTGGCAATGCATTAGGTGAGGTTGCGATCCTCTTCACAAAACTCGAAGACGAAATGGTTGAAGGTGAATTGAAGCGTATGGAAGAGATGTCATCGAAGGCAGAGAAGCCGGTTGCAGTTGCAGCACCGACGAACCAAAAGATAACGATCGACGACTTCAAGAAGATAAAGCTGAAGACGGCAGTAGTTCTCGAGGCGGAGAAAGTACCGAAGTCGAAGAAGCTCTTAAAGCTTCAGATAGCTGTCGGCGATGAGAAGCGTCAGATCGTTGCAGGCATTGCAGAGAAGTATTCGCCTGAAGACATAGTAGGGAAGACCATCGTTGTTGTTGCAAATCTCGAGCCGGCAAAGCTGATGGGTATCGAATCGCAGGGAATGCTTCTTGCCGTCAATGACGAGAAAGGTGTTGTAACGCTTGTTGGTCCTGATAGTGAAGCATTGTCTGGGCTTGAGGTGAGATAAGATTTAAACACAAAGGGTACACGAAGGCTCACAAAGGAAGAGAGAACCATTCGTTTTTTGAATGCTGTTAGAATTATATGCAGCTAAGCTATATAACGAATACAAAGGGCCAGACAG
>DATDEW010000275.1:0-3480 GCA_036522935.1 Kapaibacterium sp. (SeqCode) | reverse complement strand
AGAAACAGAAAAATCTTGCAGACCTCAAGCGTATCCGCGACGAGATGAACCGCCTCTCGAAAGAGGAAGAAAGCTTGAAGAAGCGTTCGCAGCAGGCATTGCCGAGCTCGAATGTTTTCCGTGATATGGCAGCCGAACAGGCAGAGCGTAAAGAAGAACTTGGTAACGCTGCAAGCCAAATGATGCAGTTGGCGCAGCGCACGACAGTCGTTACTCCGCAAATGGGTAAGACGATGGGCGAAGCATTTGCAAAAATGCAGGATGCGCAAGAAGCGATGACAGAGCGTATGCAAAGCAATGCAGTTCAAAGCACGCAATCAGCAATGACAGCGCTCAATAAATCTGCGCAAGAAGCACAGTCAGCTATGGAGCAGATGCAGCAGGGAAGTGCATGTCCGAATGGCGACGGTTCAAATCCGGGCGAGGGACAATCAGGCGAAGGTCAACCGGGTGGCGGTGACCCGTTCGGCTCCGGCAAAGGCGGAAGCGCGATGCAGCAGTTTTTAGATCAGATAGGTAAGCTAACCGAACAGCAGATGGCACTTGGCGAACAGATGAAGCAGATGATGGGTGGTCAGCAAGGTTCAGGCGGACAGCAGGAAATGCTTCGCCAGCAAGCAGAAGCCGCACGCGCTACAGCGGGACAATCTGCAGTTCAGAAATCCCTCGAAGACCTTGCACGCGAACAGAAGAACGCGAACACCGGCAATAAGAAAGCTGCTGATGATCTGAAAAAATTATCCGAAGAGATGCAAGAACTTGTAAGCGATATGCGCTCGAAGGGTGTAAATCAGCAGACGATCCAGCGTCAGGAAAAAATTCTTTCGCGTTTGCTTGAGGCGCAGCGCTCTGTTAATGAGCGCGACAAAGAAGAAACGCGCGAAGCGAACACGGGCGAGAATGTATCACGCTCAACTCCCGGCACTCTTAAGCTAAGCGAAGAAGATACACGTAAAGCCATTCGCGAAGAGATGATGCGCTCGGGTAATGGCGGCTTCTCGAAAGATTATCAGATACTTATCAGAAAGTATTTCGAGAAGTTGGGAAAATAATAATTGATCCTGATCCTTACTTAATCTCAAAGTTAAGATTTGCAGGTTTATCAGGCATCTTGTTGCCCATCTTATTATTGTGTGGTTCGGAATCGGCGGCTCCGAGAACTTCAAATGCAAAATCATCAAAATAGACCGCACCTTCTCCGTTTAGCAATACTCCGTATGCAACGGCCGCTGCATCAGAAGGTACATTAACTATTATTTCATACTTTGTCCAGTCAGTTGTTCCTTTAATAGGACGGTCACCCATATTATCGAAATCAAACGATTCTTTTCCGCCTGCTGCATCGACTCTGCACCACATCCCTGTCCAGTTCTTTACGCCTTCTGATTTGACGAATCCGGTCAACTTAAGCTTTTTGCCTGCCCATGCGCCGGGCTTATGCATTTGCATGAATGTCCCAAAACCATCGGACTCTTTATCAGATGTAAATTTTATCATTGCACTCGATGAACCGCTATGTTTGACCTTGTCGGTTATCTCCATCTTGTAGTCTTTAGGATGACTGCCGGCAGGAAACCATCCGCCTTCGCCATCCGGATTTGCCATGCTTGGCGCAACAAGAATAGTATAGAGTATAATGAATGATGCGATGACGAGTGTGCTTAGGCCGACTTTCTGGTACGATCTCATGGGGGTGAAGTATTTAATGAATGAACAAATATACAAGATATTTAAGATTCGGTGCCACTTTTTTGAGATTTTTAACAGGTACGGATACTTGTATTAACCCGATAACTATAAGAAAGTAACTTGTTTAATGTTGGTGATTGTTCTCTACCAGTTATGGAAGTACAAACCGTTTATTATTCATCTCCTTTAGGCATCTTAGAGCTCCGCTCAAGGTCGGAAGCGATCATTTCTGTGCTATTTACAGATAACAGCGGTGAATCATCTGAGTCCCTTCTCCTTACGAATGCCATTTCTCAACTCGACGAGTACTTTGCAAAGAAGCGAACAACCTTCGACCTTCCTCTCGCACCCGAAGGCACAGACTTCCAGAAGAGAGTTTGGGGTGAACTTATAAAGATACCGTTCGGCCAAACGACTACCTATTTAAAGATGGCGAAGCGGCTCGGGGACGAGAAGGTCATCCGCGCCGCCGCATCAGCAAACGGGAAGAATCCGATAGCTATCATTATTCCATGTCACCGCGTCATTGGATCTGACGGCTCACTTACGGGGTATGCCGGTGGCTTATGGCGAAAAGAGTGGTTGCTTAAACATGAGGGAGTCTCATCACAAGTAGATTTGTTTTCATAGAACTTGACAACTCCGAAAACACATGCATTCGATGAAGTGACGGTTATCGAGCGCGCGAAGGCAGGCGACGAGAAAGCATTCCGCGACCTTGTGCACCGGTATGAAGACACTGTGTACCGTTTCGCATTCAATGTGTGCCGCAATGAAGAGATGGCAACAGATACGCTGCAGAACACATTCATTAATGTCTATAATAAACTTGACAGCTTCGATGGCCGCTCGAAGTTCTCCACCTGGCTTTATAGTATCGTAACGAATAACTGCCTGATGAAGCGGCGCAGTATCCGTACACACGACAAAGAACTTTCGCTCGAAGACGAGAAGATACTTCACGATGCGGAGACGTCACTTCTCTCCGCGCGCGAGACCTCACCGATGGGCTCGCTTCTTAATGAAGAACTAAAACATATTTTTGACGAAGCAATTAAGAAACTTCCTGTCGATCATCGCATCGTATTCGTTATGAGAGATATCGAGGATATGAGTGCAGCGGAAGTTTCAAAGATCTTAGGTATATCGGTTGCTGCCGTGAAGTCACGGCTCTTTCGAGCGCGTGAATTTCTGCGGAAATCATTAGAACCATATGTGGAGGGTAAGCTATGAACCACACTGAAGTCCGTAAACATCTTGCAGAAGGATTGAACATGGAGCGCAATTCGCCGACCTGCGTTGCCGTTCGCTCACATCTGGATGAATGTAATGAGTGTCGGGAGTATTTTGCATCGCTTGAACGCACGATCGACTGCTATAAAAGCTACAAGGTAGATGTACCATCCAAAGCGCACGACCTGCTCGAAAAAACTCTAAAAGACCTCCAAAAAAGTAAAAAATAGGCGGTTTTCGCCTGAATCCTTTCGGAAATCCTTGCATCATATTCTATGAGAATTATGATTATGAAAGGATCACGTATGAGAATTAAACAAATTCGTTCGACTGACGGCACAGGTACACTTACCTATATAGTAGCCGATGAAGCAGCTAATGTAGCAGCAGTTATTGACCCCAATATCGAAGATGTTGCTTTGATCACCGACCAGGTGAAGAAGATGGGTTTTACTATAACTCATCTTATTGATACACACACGCATGCAGACCATATTTCCGGAGTTCAGAAACTCAAAGAACTTACAGGCGCACAAACCATCATGCACAAGGATGCTG
>DATDEW010000274.1:0-4521 GCA_036522935.1 Kapaibacterium sp. (SeqCode) | reverse complement strand
CACATTCCCGCCACTAACCGATGATAACTCTATCGTCACATTTCCTGAGCGAGGCAATTCAACTTCCAGAGTCGTAGCGCCCCTGAACGGATTTGGATAGTTACTCTTTATTGCAAGCGTATCGATCCGTGACGACTTTGGCGTTGATGCCTTCTGCGCTTTTAAGACATCTAATGTTGAGAAGTCAAATTTATCGGCTTGAAGCACGTCGTATGCATCATCAAGTTCTGCACCGAACCAATCGGTCAGCACTTCGAGATATACTCGGCGATAATCAATGCTATGAAGCAAGTCGCCATTCTCGTTCAAGTTCTTCAGATCCGGCTTTGTACCATAGATACCGCTATTGACCTGTGTACCGAAGATGAACTGTACCGATGATGTACCATGATCGGTACCAAAGCTTCCATTCTCATATGGACGACGGCCAAATTCGCTCACCGACATTCCGACAACTCTATCACCCATCTCCATGCGGATCATGTCATTCATGAAGTTCGCAATAGCATCGGAGAATCTATAAAGCAGTGTCGGATGCGCTCCTTGTACCGTTGGTCCCGGGACGGTCTGTGATACGTGTGTATCAAATCCACCCATCGAAACAACATACACTTTCGACTTCAATCCGCCTGCAATAAGCGCAGCGACTGATGCCATCTGCTGACCAAATGAGTCTGTCCCGTATGTTGCTTGTAATTGCGGCTTGCCTGCGGCATACGCGTTCTTCACCGCTTGTGCATACTTATTTGACCGCTCCGCTATATCGGCAATGAATGCATGTTCTATCTCATATGATGTACCCACACTTTCAGAATCTAACGCATCCTGTGATGTACCTACACCTTGCTGGCCTGCAGGGTTACTCACTTCAATACCCATTCTACCTTTTGTGCCTGTCAAGGCAAGCGAGAAACCACCGAGCTGAATTGCAAGTGGGTGTTCGGGAAGTGAGTTTGGAAAGTCCGGATACTTCGTTTCGAGAAATCTCCCGACCCAGCCCGTTTCAAGTCGAACATCAAGCTGAGCATCACTAATACCCGAGAGCCAAATATCGGTTGAGCGGAAATGGGAGAGGTTCGGATTATCATAACCGATACCTTGTACTATCGCCGCATTACCTTGTAATAACATTGATGCAACACCGCATAACTTCCCCCAGCTCAATGCGGGATTAAGATAGACAACCCCACCAAGACCATCCCAACACTCTTTCTTTGGTACTGCTATCTGTTCACGTATCTTGTAATACTCGGGATCATCTGCAGGCACAACGGTATTGAGTCCGTCATTACCTCCAAAGAGTTGGCAGATAATTAGTATTCTATCGTCAACTGCTGCCTGAGGCAACTGAGCAAGAAACTTGAGCGAGCTTGTAGCCTTTACCGGGACGCCATCAAGTAAGAACGGCGCGGCGGCGGCTGTCGAGAGTGCGGATTTAAGAAATGTACGTCTTTTCATTGTCGTTCTCCTTCACTCTTAACAAAGTTGGAAATCAGGTAACGTGGTAATAGCTTCAAGCAGGTTCTTCATATACCCTGCCGCATCGTTCGGGCTGCTCGTGATAGCTTGCTGCCACACATAGTTGCCCGGACCGTTATTTATCAGCACATTAATGAATGCTGTTTTGCGTGTCGGAGACATATGTCTCGGTAAAAGTAATGCGCCGAGATGATCAACTAACTTATCGACATCATCGTAGTTCGGGAATTGCTTGATGAAGCTGATAAGTGTTGTCGTATCCATTGCCGCAACAGCTGCGCTCGAGAGTGAAGAACGTATAGGAAAATTATTTGTCGTTATCCAGTCATGCCAACCCGGCCAGCCGCTCACGTTCGGCGGGTCGAAGAGTATCTGGTCAATATTCTGCATTCCCGTAGCAAGGTTCGTCTCGTAGGAGAATTGTCTTCCCATACCGATCATGAACTCTGCAGGTGTCTTTATCTGCGCTCCGATATTCTGATTATCGAAGAAGTGTGCGCTCTTGAGTAGTGCTGCCATCACCGGTTTGATGTCAAAATTACTGGTGACGAATATCTGTGCCATTGCATCGATAACTGCTTGGTCGCTCTTTGAGGGATTACTATAGACAAAGAATCCGTAGAGTTTGCGGCAAATGAACTTTGCAGTCTCTTGCGCTCTATACTCAAAAATAATATCTATAAGCTGCCTTACTTCTTCCTTCCTCACAAGGAATTCGGTATTGGTCGCAGTGTTGCGTGCAGGTATCGTCGAGCCGAAGAACTGCTTTGCGTTGACATCATGCTTTGACGGATTAAAGTATGTATTGAATATCCCGTTCGGCGTCGGAAGATCGTGAAATTGTGCAACGCGCCATCCTGTCAGGACTCTCGCCGCTTCTCTGATATCACCTTCAGTATAGTTACCAATGCCCATCGTGTAAAGCTCAAGGAGTTCGCGGGCAAAGTTCTCGTTCGGTTTGCCGACGCTGTTGAGGTCGCCACCGAGATAGACAAGCATCGCTCCGTCAAGAGTAACATTAAAGACAAGGTCTTTGAAGTTCAGAAGTCCGCCATAACGGTAGAGATTGCTCTGCCGGTAAAGTAGCGGAGCCAAAACGAAATCAAGATCATTTTCGAATTCACTTGTAAAATGACCTGCCCAGAAGAAGCCCATCTTCTCTGCTATTGAGATACCATTGGCTATCTGCAGATCAATAAACCATTTGCGAAGAATATTCGCATCGGCTCGCCACTGCCCCCTTACCTGATTCTGTGTTACAATATCAAGTCCGCCAAGACTTTCCGTCGTATGGTCTGCCATAGATGGAGGCGTTGGATTACTCGGGGTATTGAGCAGCATATCCACTGCTTCAGAGGGTGTCATCTTTGATACGGCATCGAGATCAGCCCACTTCGGCAAAAATGTTGTGCGCCGCAGAAGATGTCCGGCTCGGACCTCGTCCCATGGGGCTTCGGTAGAAGGCACATAGGGTTCAAGTCCCGTTGCAAGGATTCGCTGCGATTGGCGATTGCTGCCGGCATTCAACTCTGGCGGTGGCAGCAGGGACGAAAGAAACGCTCTTCTATCCATTAGAGACACTCCTCAATTTGCAATATAATAAATACACAATGACACAAAGAAGCAAACACTACTGTTAAAATAGAACACGTTCGGAATTTCTAAGTTACACTAAAGTAGCGAAAAACCTCAAAAACGCAATAAATATGTGGCAAGCAGCTGACTATCATCCCCTAAAAGGCAAAGACTATTGGGATGCTTTGAACCGAGATCTCGGTAATCTCCTCTCATTCGATGAACCTGCCATCACGACTCTCTCGAATGCTGCAGCGTTTATTTTCAACGTGTTAGAAGATATTAACTGGGCTGGGTTCTATCTATTTGACGACAAAAAACTCATCTTAGGACCGTTTGGCGGAAAACCGGCATGCACAACGATAGCCCTCGGAAGCGGGGTCTGCGGAACTGCAGCACATGAGAAACGAACCGTCATAGTCCCCGACGTCGAGGCATTCCCGGGGCATATTGCCTGCGACGGGGATAGCCGCTCGGAGATAGTGATTCCTCTTATTGATAAGAGCGGCAACCTCATCGGCGTATTGGATATTGATAGCCCTAACCTAAATCGTTTTTCTAATGATGACGGCGCAGGGCTTGAGTCCCTGGCGGCCGTCGTCATCTCAAAACTTCGCTTGCCGATAAATGACTGGTAAAGCTTGGCTACTTGTTGCCTTTATTTGAGCAAGTTGGGTATCTTTATCTTTTTGTTGATCGTAGAGCGTGCAGAATCAATTATTTCTTGCTGTACCCGCTGAACATCACTCTCGTTTATCTGGGGTCCTTTCTGTTCAATGATCTTTGATATTTCTTTTGATGATTTGAACGAAGGAAATACTTTTTGAGCAGAGTCAAAACTACGCTTGGCTGATTGTATATCGCCTGTCTGTAATTTCTGCATCGCATTCTCTTGTTGAGTTATCGCTTCCTGCGCCTTTCGCGTTACAGGATACTTTTTGATGGAGTCCGCTACTGATACACCTTGTCCGGCAAGACTTGTAGCTGCGTTAGAGATCGCGCGGAAGGTAACTTCGTCGCCTGAACGAGCCGCCTGCAGTGCTTTATCGGTGTAGAACTTATTGATCAGCGCCACGAGCTCTGCCCCGAACTCCGGATCTTCGGTTATCCGAGGGATAAAGCGCGCCATAGCCAGTGCTTTTGCAGGGTCGGTCGCATCAAATGCATCAGAAACGACCTGCTGGGTAAACTTCAGCTTATCGATAGATTGCTGCTTGGTCTGCAACGTATTATTGATGAAAAAACCGGATACTGCAATAGCCACAGGTGCCAGCAGCGTATTGAACCAACCCTTTACAGTGTCATTGATCGCCATATTGTGCTTGTTTTTACTTCGTTTAGTGAGAATTGAGCAAATTACGTGCCAGTGACCTTATCCTAATTGCATAATATCTCCAAATCCTGTTGATTCTAAAATGCTGTCACTTCCCCTGTAAGTGCTATATAATTCAACATTCTAATTATTTC
>DATDEW010000273.1:0-9718 GCA_036522935.1 Kapaibacterium sp. (SeqCode) | reverse complement strand
ATTAACTTCGAAGATGAATCTCTCACACAATACGGTGCAAAAGACATCGAAGATCTTTCATGGAAGCAGTTGCTCGATGGTGATACATGTACTCATTGCGGAAGATGTACTGATGTATGTCCCGCGAATTCAACAGGAAAGGTACTCGATCCGAAATGGATAATCATGGCGACTCGCGAGAGAATGCTTGATAAAGCTCCGTACCTCATGGCTGACGGTGCATACGGCTTCGAGAGTTGGGACGATCAGATACAGTGGGCCGGTATAAAAGAGAATGCAGCTGCTGTCACACCAACAGGCGATGGCACGTCAACACGAGCAAGTACTCTGCTCGGCGCAAAGCCGCGCATGAGCCGTGATGAAGCGATGGGCAAGAGTTTTATCGGCGATTACATTTCTGCCGAAATGCTTTGGCAGTGTACAACCTGTCAGGCATGTATGCAGGAATGTCCTGTTACTATCGAACATGTTGACCAGATCATCGACCTTCGCCGCAACCTCGTGATGATGGAAGCGAACTTCCCTGCCGAGTTGCAACCTGCCTTTACTTCGATGGAGAATAATTTCTCTCCATGGGCATTCAGTCCGAGCGAAAGAGCTGATTGGGCGGCTGGAATGAACATCGAGACGATGGCAGAGTATTCAGCAAAACCCGAGCCGCAAAAGAAAGAAGATATCATCCTCTTCTGGGTCGGCTGTGCAGGTTCATTTGATGACAGAGCAAAGAAGATAACTCGCGCATTTGCAGAGTTGATGCAGATCGCAAATATCAACTTTAAGATACTCGGCACAGAAGAGAAATGCACCGGCGATCCGGCGCGTCGCATGGGCAATGAGTACTTGGCGCAGATGCTCATCAAGGAAAATGTCGAGACACTCAATCGTTACAATGTGAAGAAGGTCGTTACGACGTGTCCGCATTGCTTCAACGCAATTAAGAACGAATGGGGTGATTTCGGTGGTGCGTATGAAGTGCTGCATCACACAGAATATGTTGCCGAGCTTCTTGCAAAAGGCGACCTCAAGATAACCAAAGAGCTTGAAGAGAGAGTAACCTATCACGACTCATGCTATCTCGGACGCTCGAACGATGTCTATGATGCACCGCGTGCAGTGCTTGAGAATATCCCGGGCTTGGAGATAGTCGAGATGGACCGCAACAAGTCGCGTGGACTCTGCTGCGGAGCTGGCGGCGGACAAATGTGGATGGAAGAAACGCAAGGCAAACGCGTCAACATCGAACGCACCGAAGAAGCCCTTGCAACCCAAGCAGGCACGATCGCCTCCGCCTGCCCATTCTGCATGACCATGATGACTGACGGCGTAAAGACCAAAGAACGCACTGATGATGTACACGTGAAAGATATTGCGGAGATATTGTTGGAAGTAGTGAGGTAGGGGGATGAGTAAAATACAGAAATTCCTTGAGGTTTTGCTTCGTGGCACTTCCGATAATAATATCCTGTTCGATGACATGAGGAGTCTCCTTCTTAGATTAGGTTTTAGTGAGCGAATAAATGGCAGTCACCATATTTACAACCGAGAAGGAGTAGATGTGGGGCTTAACATCCAACCTGATTCTCACGGTAAGATGAAACCTTATCAAGTCAGGCAAGTAAGAAAAGTAGTGTTAAAGTATAACCTTGATGGTGAAGTATGAACCATAAGTATGAGATCATAATCTTTTGGAGCAATGAAGATGAATGCTTCATAGCTGAAGTCCCTGAATTACCCGGTTGCTCCGCATGGGGTGATACGTATGCGAGTGCCATGAAAGAAGTTCAAATCGCTATGGACCTATGGGTAGAAACCGCTAAGGAATTTGGTAGGAGTATCCCAACACCAAAAGGAGAACGGTTAATTTTTGCATAGTGCATGACTATGTGACAGACGACATATTGTAAAAGATATAGCGGAGATACTATTAGAGGTAGTGAGGTAGTCCACTATGCCCAAATACGAGCTCAAGACAAAAGCGACGAAGTCAAGCGTTGAGAAATTTCTTGACGCTATCGAGAGTGAGCGAAAGCGGGATGATGCGTATGCTATCCTCGATATGATGCGGAAGGCATCGAAAGAAGAGCCGAAGATGTGGGGACCTTCCATCATCGGGTTCGGGACATACCATTATAAGTATGATAGTGGTCATGAAGGCGATATGTGCAGGATAGGCTTCTCACCTCGGAAAGCTGCATTGACGCTCTATATTCTCATGGGTTTTGAGGGGTATGATGAACTTATGCTGAAACTTGGGAAGTATAAAACAAGTAAAGCATGTCTGTATATCAAAAAGCTTGAAGACGTTGATGTGAACGTTCTAAAGAAGCTTATCACGCTATCGGTGAAGTACACGAAAGCCAAGTATAAATAATGAAGCGATTTTTCTTCCTCCTGTTTATCATATTTGTTTCTCGTGCATCGTTTGCAGGCGGTGATAAACACTTCTTTGTCTTTCTCAACAGTAATCCGCAAGCAGAGAAGCTTGATAGTGCTGTATCAATGGATCTGCAAGCAAAGCATCTTGCAAACATTACTCGCCTCCACCATCTTGGTTTTATCAAGGCGGCAGGACCGTTCGAGCGGGGCGGTGGCATCTTCATCTTTAAAGCATCATCTCTTAAACAAGTAAAGGATAGTTTACAGACCGACCCTGCGATCGCGGCTAACAGATACATTCTTGAGACATATCCAATGACAATTCTCAAAGGCAAGCTCTGCGATGTAGGTGAAGAGTATGATATGACAACGTATCCAACAGTCCGCTTACTTGCTCGTGAGAAAGCCCCGAAGCCGATACCGGAGAAACTCTCGGAAGAAAATATGAAGCCGTGGTTTGATGTGATCGAAAAACAAGCTGATATTATCTTTGCTGCTCGCTTTGATGATGAGAACGGCGGTGGCTTCATCGTAACAAATCCAAAACGCAAAAACCAAACAGAGTTACAAGTTGCACTCAAGGAGAATAATATCTTCTCGACGAAGATACGTAACCTCTGGATCGCGATGGGGACGTTCTGCGAAACGAAGTAGTTAGTACTCTCGTACCAGCTTCCTACTACAATGGAAACAAAACACTACACCGAAGAAGAACTCCGTGCTCGGCTGACGCCGATGCAATACGAAGTAACCCAAGAGCAAGGCACAGAACGTGCTTTCACCGGAGAGTATTGGGATAACCATGCCAATGGGATGTATCACTGCATTGTCTGCGATACACCGCTCTTTGCATCGGAGACGAAGTTCGAGTCCGGCTGCGGCTGGCCAAGCTTTTATCAACCAACAAAAGATGTCGTCGTCAAAGAATCAGCCGATCATAAGTTTGGCATGATGCGCATTGAGATAACATGCGCCACCTGCAATGCCCATCTTGGTCATGTCTTCGATGACGGACCGGCCCCGACGGGTCTTCGCTACTGCATCAACTCCGCATCCCTTACCTTCAAAGAAGCATAAGTGGGAAAGGCATACAAGTCTAAAGGGTTTTCTTTGCTTAAGCGGACTGCTCCGCTCTCCGAGTCGCAAGAATCGCTCGAGCTTGGCTTCGGGACTCGTGCCAGCGAAAAGCATCAACGGCTTGTCAACCCCGACGGCTCGTTCAATGTCAGGCGTGTCGGTGAGAAGCGAAGAAACTTGGTTGATGCATATCATACGATCATTGCACTCTCCTGGCCAAAGTTCTTTATCATACTTTTCTCTGCATTCATCGTCGAGAATTTTTTCTTTGCAATTATCTATTATCTCATTGGCACTGAGCAGCTCGCTGGTATTGTAGGCGATACACCGTTCGAGAAATTCTCCGAAGTATACTTTTTCAGTTCACAGACACTAACCACATTAGGCTACGGAAGAATAAGTCCGATCGGTTTTGCAGCAAGTACAGTCGCTGCGATCGAATCAATGATCGGCTTAATAGCATTCGCTCTCTCGACAAGTCTGCTCTGGGGGCGGTTCTCAAGGCCATCGGCAAAGATACTCTATACCGAAAACGTGCTCATCTCTCCATATCGTGGTATAACAGGACTGATGATTCGTCTTGTCAATGCCCGTAAGAATCATCTCATTGAGATCGAAGCGGGGATCGTGATCTCAAGAAATGAAACGCATGACGGGAAAGTGCAGCGCAGGTTCTATAATCTTCCGCTTGAACTATCAAAGGTAAATTATCTTGCATTAAGTTGGACTCTTGTCCACCCTATCACTGAAGACAGTCCCCTTTTTGAGAAACATCAAGAAGAGATAGACGCTGATGATACAGAGATACTACTGAACGTCAAAGCATTCGACGAAACATATTCGCAGACCGTCTATTCGAGAACTTCATACAAAGCGCATCAGATTGTATGCAGTGCAAAGTTCGTCTCGATGATGTCATCCGATGATAGCGGCGAGACGGTACTTGATATATCGAAGCTGAATGATTTCGAGAAGCTTGAAGGGTAAAGGGGTAAGGGTTAAAGGCTAAAGGTTAAGCGTTAAGAGTTAAGGGTTAAGAGTAAAAATGAGTGGACTTTGCTTTTTTACCTTTAGCCCTTAACCTTTAACCTTTCCCCCCTTCTCCGTTTACTTCATCATCCCGATAACTTCATCAACCAACATCCCTATTCCTTCGAAGACCTCATGCAGCGGCGCTTCGTCGTACATGTAGGCGGGAGTCGTGACGATCTTGTTGGCTCTGTCAACGAGTATCTCGTTCGGTTTCTTTGCAATATGCTTATGTCCCATGCGGCGTACCTGCTCTGCGGCGCCGGATTCTTCGCCGAGCGTTACCTCAATGTTCGCATCCTTGAGCGCTAATGCGACAAGCGCCGGCGCTATGCATATTGCGCCGATAGGCATTCCTGTCTTGTGCATAGCAGAGATATCATGTGCAAGTTCTTCGTGCAGTACGTTACCGCCTGAACCTTCGGCTGCAAATGATGACAGGTTCTTTGCAACACCAAATCCGCCGGGCATAATGAGTGCATCGTACTCTGTATTTGTAAGTTCGGATAGCGGCTTTATTTTCCCTCGTGTGATGCGCGCTGCTTCGGTGAGCATATTGCGCGACTCGTTCATCTTCTCGCCTGTAAGGTGATTAACAACATCTGTCTGCGGCGCGTCCGGAGCGAAGCAGACGACCTTGACAGGATGCTTCGAGAGTGCCCACAGCGTAGCAACTGCCTCACGAATTTCCGATCCATCCAAATATCCCGAACCACAAAGTACCACTGCAACAGTTTTCATTTTTTGTAGTATAAATCTAATGCTCTTAAACGTAGGGGCTCGCCGGTGGCGTGCCCGCTCTTGCAGGATAAGTAAACCGATTGGATAAGAGTTGCGTATTAAAGAGTGAGACATTTGATCACATCCGCGGTCATGCCAGCGGCATGACCCTACGATAATTATGAAAATACTTTTACTCATCGCATCTATTTTTCTCCTGTCTTCCTGCGGCGAAGCTAAGACCCAGCAGAAGAAGCCGACAAGCTACCGCGTCACGAAAACAGAGGCAGAGTGGAAAAAGCAACTGACGCCCGAGCAGTACGAAGTCACACGCGAAGAAGGTACCGAGCGGGCTTTTACCGGGAAGTACCATGACCATCACGAAGACGGCATCTATACCTGCATCTGCTGCGGCGTGGCGCTATTCGATTCCAAGACGAAGTTCGAGTCCGGCACCGGCTGGCCGAGCTACTACCAGCCAATTGATAAGAAGAACGTCCTTGAGCTGACCGACACGAAGTACGGCATGTCCCGCACAGAGGTCGAGTGCTCGAACTGCGGCGCCCATCTCGGTCACGTCTTCGATGACGGACCAAAACCCACCGGCCTACGCTACTGCATCAACTCCGCCTCGCTGAATTTCAAGAAACGCTAGAAGTACCGCAGTCTGGGACCTGCTTTTAGGAGGTCTTCAAAATCGCTTCACTTCCCCTGTAAGTGCTATATAATTCAACATTCTAATTATTTCGATTTGGCACTCTGGGGGTCGGGTTTCGGGGGGTGCTGTAAATTTACACATTTGAATTTGGGAGTAGGATTTGGGAATGGGGTTAAGATTCTTCCTTCGCGACCTTCGTGCTCTTAGCGCCTTCGCGGTAAAATCCCCGAACTCCCGCATACAAATATACGAAATAATCTGGCGTACCCCACAAAAAGCAAAATTTTGCTGCTATTTTGTGCTAAATCAATGGCTTATCAGCATTTTTGATATTTCCGACAGGGACTTACTATCTGACCACTACGCTTGAAGTATATCTATCAACTCCATTCGTATAGATACATTGATACATACCCGCCGGAAGTGTTCTGAGTGAAATGGATATTGTCCTCTCACCAATAACAGATGAATCATCGGTCTCTGATATGACCGTTCTTCCGAGTGCATCTACGATACGGAATATGCTTTGCACTTGCGAGTTCTTACTATATCTAACACTAATAATATCAGAGGCAGGGTTGGGACTGATGAATAAAGAACCAACGTTACTCTCAACTTCATTTTTTACAGATAACGGAGGAGCTTTATAGAGAGCAAAATTCTCGGATGGCACTCCCCCACCAGCTTCTAATAGAGGCCCTACACAAACAAGTGTGTTATTTTTTGTCACTGTCATACCAAGAACACGCGACTCGTAACCTGAAGAAGGATATACGCCGACAACTCCTCCTGCTAATAGCCTAACCTTACCATCGACTCCCAGAGCCATCGGTGCATTCCCGATATAATGTTCGTTAGGTAACGCTCCAAAGAGAACTTGACCATTATAAACTACCGGTGAGTTTAACTCGGTGGATGGAAGTTTGCTTGTTAGAGCAAATTCATGCCAACGACTATGTTTGATGTCCCACTGTGCAAGTGATAGATTGCGAGAGCTGACCCCTGAAATACTATCAAAATATCCAGTAGCGATAAGCAAACTATCTTTGATGAGCAAATCAGTAACCAGAAGTTTGTAGTCCTCTTCGGCTGTAACTCCTGCTCTGTCATTTCCTTCCAGTCTTGAAAATTCCTTTCCGTCCCAAGCAGCAAGACAATTGTATTCTATATTCCCAATGTGTGTAAATGACCCACCGATATAGAGTTTTACGCCATCTGTCACAAGAGAGGTAACACCCGCTGTTTGATCAGTCCAATTTCCTTCATACTTATTTCTTCCATATAATGTATCACTGGTTAACATTACCAGAGAATCGCCTTGTAACATTCCTATAAACGGGCGAAAGGAGTATCCGTTATAAATATTTGATAGCAAACCCCCAATATAAAGCTCACCTTGAAACTCTTGGATGGTATTTATTTGGTAGAAGTTCGCACCAAAGCATTGAACAAACGATTGAAAATTAATTACATTTCTCCAGTTTCCAAAAGCATCAAGTCGTGCCAAACTTATGCCTGTGTCTGTTCCATACATTGTACCTGAAGAACCACACACATAGATATCCCCTTTAAATCTGGCAATATCGCTCAAAGAAACAGGAAAATTAATATCATTTGATGCTAAAGGAGTTTTTGATATTGACAGCCAATTTGACCCATTCCATTTTGCTATATTTCCTGCAGGCACACCGCCTGCTTTTAGAAAGTTACCGCATACAATGAGATCGTTTCCATCTTCGAGCACCACATGTGAGGGACCATTTAAACCGTGGCAAGAACCGCTATCAATGGTTATCCAATTTGATCCATTCCACCTAACGATCGGTTGATCATAGATAAGCTCATATATACTTCCCATATAATTGTAACCACCATATAGAAAGAGTGAGCCATTAAGAACTGAGATCAGAGGTGACCCTTGCATTTGGATTCTACTTATAGAGGAATCTAATGTCCGCCAAGTGCTTCCCTTCCAAAGAGCGAAGTTCTTTATCGAACTATCATCGTCCGAAGTAATATTCCCAGCGGCATATAAAGTACCCTCTGCATAGATAAGAGATACTCTATGATCTACTGATGTTAAACCCTTGCCAACTCGATGCCAAGAGACTCCATCCCAAAGTGCAACCTCTTTTGATGCACTGATTGAATCACTTATTCGGAGATTACCTGCTATAAATAATGAGTCATCTCCACCAACCGTTATGTCACTTATAGAACTGCTGCCTGTCCCATATACATATAGAAGACCACCAACTGTATCTATTTCTTTCATCTTTTCATTTCTCTTATCCCAAGCAACTACACTGCCAGGAGAAGAAACATACAGATAATTCTTACTTAAGGCCATATCAGTAATACTCATATAAGGAAGTATGTAGAGTTTTTGCTCTTGTATGTTCCATCTGCAAAGACCGTAGATCGAGTTTGTCGTTGTACTACCGAAATAAATATTTTGGCTGTCAACTTCAATGTGATTGATAGCCCGTGTCCAAAATTCATTTCCAAGATTTATAAAATACCACTTCGCTTCATCAATATTCCAACGTCCGATAGCATTTACTAAAGTGCCTGTACCGGTATCAATTTGACCGCAAATGTAGAGATCACGACCGAACACCTCCATGTCTTCAATTGTACCTTTAATGCCTTTATCTAAGGTTGACCATTTATTCCCGTCCCATACGGCAGGCTGACTAATTGGCTTGCCTTGTGCTTGGGTATAACTTCCGGAAACATAGTATTTTCCATCAGCATAGACAGCAGATGTTACGTACCCATCCAGACCGCAGGGCGCAAATCGGGTGTCCCAGTATTCAGAACCGGGGGCTTGGGCTTGGGACAGGTTGGTCCCAAGCAAAAAAAGGACTAAGTGGGTAAGGAGTAACTTCATCATGCAACTATAGACAACTGAAAGCTAAAATTGTTACACATAAGCACCATTTTCTTTAGCGTACAAAGCCCAATTAATTATCTGCGCTAATTCCACTTTCATATTAAAGTTGGCGATCAAAGAGAGCGCTTTTGAGGAAAAGATATAAACTATATGAACAACATAACCTCGCCCCTGCCCTCTCCTTGAAAAGGAGAGGGAGTGAGATTGGGCTCCTGATAAAAAAGAGATAGTATAGACCGGCTTAATACTTTACGTCTAGCTTACCGGCGGTGATGGTGATCACCTTTGCGTTTCCGTTTGACGCTACAAAATCGAACGTTCCTTTGATCTGATTATCTTTCACTGTTGTGAGAGTAACCTTACCGCTTACAGCAGTGAACGCATCCGAGGCATTAAAACTGGAATGGTTTATGCCGTAGCCACTGACCGCAATTACATTCGAGTTCGAGTTTGTCGGGGTGAATACCTGGTTATCAACGATAGCCGTGTTGCTCGTGAGTACGAGATCAATGAAGTTTGCTTCGGTGCCTGACTTCGTCCAGTTGATCGCCGAGATCGTTACCCTCTTACGATCTGACGAAAGTGTTGAGGTAGCGCCGGAGCCGTCCTTTTGCGAAGGATATGCCCCTTCAACTTTGAACGCACCGGAGCGTTCGCCGGAATAGGTGTACTCTACCTTGCTTGGTGCGCCGTCCGTATCGGTGGTTGTGTCGTCAGCACAGCCGGCAACAAAGAATAGTGATAGACCCAGAAGAAATAGGGAGATAGGTTTGGTTATATTGATAGATTTCATATGTGTGTATTTTTAGATTAAGGACCGCTTTTATAACGCATTGCTGAGACTAAGAGTTTTTGAGGAAGAAGTGGTTAGTGGGGGATTCGGGACAGGTCGGAGACCTGCGGTACATGAATTCGGTGTCATAATCTTTGCCCTGCTGTTACTTTCGGGCTTGGAATGTGTT
>DATDEW010000272.1:0-3091 GCA_036522935.1 Kapaibacterium sp. (SeqCode) | reverse complement strand
CTCCGAACTTCGTCGCAAATTTCCAATGAAAACCATTCTCCATTCCCCAAATCCAATGTGTAAATTTTAGGCACCTAGAGAAGCAAATCCGTGAGTGTGTAAACTTAGTATGTTGTAATATATAGTACTTAGCTACCCATCTCGGGCACCTTCCGGGCACCTGTGTGTGTGTAGTGTTAGTGATCAGTTACTGTTGGATAGTTGAGGGAAATGAGGGCAGGTCCCAGACCTACGGTACGGGTATCATCAATATATCCCAATTTTTATGATCATTAGAGCAATAAATCCTTCTCTGCGCGACAAAAACCGCCTTACTGACCTCCCAAGGTTGCCTTCTGCCGTATATTTGTACTCAAAAGTTTGGCAGGAAATTGAGACAGGATATATATATAGAAGACCTACAGCGGCTTGTCGGGCAGGATGTTACCCTGCGCGGCTGGCTCTATAACAAGCGTTCGAGCGGGAAGATACAGTTTCTGGAGCTTCGCGACGGCACGGGGATATGCCAGTGCGTCGTGATGAAGAATCAGGTCCCCGAGGAGGTCTTCGCCGCTTACGATAAGCTGACGACGGAATCCGCCTTTGCCGTAACAGGCACGGTTCAGGAAGCCGCGAAAGCGCCGGGCGGTTATGAGCTTTTTACAAAGAATATCGAGATCATCTCGATCGCCGACGAATATCCTATCTCACCAAAAGAGCACGGTGTAGACTTCTTAATGGGTGTCCGCCATTTATGGCTGCGCTCAAAGCGCCAACATGCGATCCAGCGCATCAGACATGAGATCGTCCACGGCATCCGCGACTTCTTTGATAGCCGAGGTTTTACCCTGCTAGATGCCCCGATCCTCACACCGAACGCGGCAGAAGGAACAAGCACACTTTTTGAGTTAGATTATTTCGACGACGAGAAGGCGTACCTCTCGCAGTCAGGTCAACTTTACGGCGAAGCCGGAGCGATGGCTTTTGGTAAGGCATACGTCTTTGGTCCGACCTTCCGTGCCGAGAAATCCAAGACAAAGCGTCACCTGACGGAGTTCTGGATGGTCGAGCCGGAAGTAGCGTTCATGGATCTCGAAGGCGACATGGAGCTTGCCGAAGAATTTATTCATAGTGTAGTCAAGCGAGTTCTTGAAAATAGAAAAGCCGAGTTGACGCTCCTGAACGAGAGTACCGAAGAGGGCGGAGTTGATATGTTTAAACGCCTCGAGGCAGTGCTTCAGCCTTTCATCCGTTTGCATTACGATGAAGCGGCAAAGATACTCGATAAGTATTGGGATGATGTTTTGGCGAAGGGGACAGAGTCGCTTCCGCCGACCTTCAAGCGTTTCACCTATGGTGATGACTTCGGCGCATACGATGAAGTAGCTCTCACCAGCATTTATGAACAGCCGGTTATCGTGCATCATTATCCTGCCGCGGTGAAAGCATTCTATATGAAGCGCGACCCGAACGAACCGGATAAAGCACTGGCGATGGATATTCTTTTCCCGGGCTTCGGTGAAATTATCGGCGGCTCGCAGAGAGAAGATAGTTATGATGTTCTCGTCGAGCGCATCAAAGAGCATAACCTTCCGATGGAAGCATTCGAGTGGTATCTCGATCTTCGTAAATACGGTAGTGTGCCGCATGCCGGTTTCGGATTAGGTCTCGAGCGTTTAGTGCTCTGGATATGTAACACCGACCACATCCGCGAGACGATACCATTCCCAAGGACTATATCACGTATTTGGCCGTAAGAGTTGTACGAATGAATTGGAGTGAAATAATTTTCTGGGTTCTTTCGGGCGGGGCGATAGCTTCGTCAGTTGCAATGATAACACGCAAGAGTGCCGTCTCAAGCGCGCTACTGTTGGTGCTAACATTCTGCTTTTTGGGCGGGATATATCTCACACTCAATGCGCAGTTCTTAGCAGTAGTGCAGGTAGCAGTCTATGCAGGAGCTATCATGGTTCTTGTACTCTTTGTTATCATGCTCTTGAATCTCAAAGACCAGGTCTTCGGACTTGCAGGCAATTGGCGGACGATGATCGGCTTGCTTGCCGCACTCGGCATATCGGCACAGATCATTGCAGTGATACTTTCGAACAGCCAAAAACTTCCGCAGGCATTATCAGAAAAAGCGTTGGAGAACGGGACTGTTGAAGCAGTCGGTATGGCGCTCTATCAGTCATACTCGTTCGCCTTTGAGATGGCATCGATCGTGCTCATCTCTGCTGCTATCGGAGCGATACTTCTTGCAAAAAAACGACTTGTATAAAACGAAATGGCGCCGTTATCACATTACCTCATCGTTTCAGCGATACTCTTTACGGTAGGCGTTGCAGGCGTCCTCTTACGTAAGAACGCCATCATCATTTTTATGTGCATAGAGCTTATGCTCAATGCAGTGAACCTGACGCTCATCGCGTTCAGCCAGTTTTTGGGTAATACCGAAGGTCAAGTTCTCGTCTTTTTTGTTATGACCGTCGCCGCGGCAGAAGCTGCAGTCGGTTTAGCGCTCATGATATCTATCTATAGGAATAAAGAGACGATAGATGTCGATACACTTGATCTATTGAAGGGATAAAACTTTTATTAGCACGTGCACGAGTTAATACCATATATTGTCATTTCGCCGCTTCTGGGCTTTCTTATAAACGGATTCTTCGGAAGCCGCTATAAAAATAAGAACATCGCCGGATGGATCGGTACGCTTGCAGTTACTATAAGCTTTGTGATAGCATGCGGTGTCTTCGCCGAGATGCTCTCTGCTCCTGCAGAAGAACGCGCCATCAGTTACAAACTGCTTGACTGGCTTTCGGTAGGGAAGATAAACGTCGGCATCTCCTATCTGATAGATCAGCTCTCTATCATATTCATTCTTGTTATTACCGGAGTCGGAGCACTCATTCATCTCTACTCGACGGGGTATATGAAGGGTGATCCGGGCTATGCTCGCTTCTTCACGTATTTGAACCTCTTTATCGTGATGATGCTTCAGCTCGTGATGGCTGATAATTTCTTGCTGACGTTCCTCGGTTGGGAAGGCGTCGGACTTTGCAGTTATCTTCTTATCGGTTTCTGGTACGAAGAAAAGAAGAACGGCGATGCG
>DATDEW010000271.1:0-4105 GCA_036522935.1 Kapaibacterium sp. (SeqCode) | reverse complement strand
GGATAGCAGTAGAGTAAACGTCCCGTTTGCTCTCCCCCGAAGGGGGCACGCTCGGAGTGCCCCCTTTTTCGCAGTGTAACAAATAAATGGTTCTGGTGTTAATTAATGTATGCGGTATATTGTATTGGTCATTGCTATATTCTTAGGAGGTCAATTTGCATCTGCAACGCCGGTGCCTCTTGATACTACTGATGTTGTAACCTTGCTCTCGCCGGTTCCTAATGAAACTCTCAAGAATGCACCCGTTCGATTCAAATGGGCCCGTGTTGAGAATGCGATAGATTATTTGCTCTATATTTTCGCTGACTCACTCGGGAATGAGCCGATCGCATTTTTTAAAACAGGTGATACATCTAAACTTGTATTGAAGTTACCGTTTGATAGTACGATGTGGTGGGTAGTATTCGCAAAAGATGAGCTCTATACACTAACATCAAAGCGGCAGATGTTTCGAATAGCGAATCCTTATCCGCTGAAACTCCTAAGTCCTTCCGATAGCACGAAACAGGATTCTCTAGTAGAAATCTTAAGCTGGCACTCAGTCCCAAATGTAACATCATATGAAGTTGAGTTAGTGAAGGCAGGTAGTTATGAACACTACTATACGCGACCGTCGATCTCCGATGATACCACAGTTTCTCTCCCACCTTTAACTTCACCCCAAGAATATTTATGGCATGTCCGTCCTATATGGCAAGATTCTGTCGGAGCATATTCACCGTATTGGACTTTTCAGATTTTCAATAAATTCCCGGACCCGCCGAAGCTAGGTTCGCCCCGTGATAGTACCACCTTCACTCAAGTTGATTCATCGGCAAGGGTAAGAGTTTTTGAATGGGGGTATGATGGTGCAGATCATTATCAAATTCAACTGTCTTATACACGTGATTTCGATAGCCTGCTAATAGATGATTCTCTTATGACTCGAACATATACCGTAACTTTACCATATAGAGAAGGGGCACACTTTTGGCGTGTTAGGATACGACATGATTATGGTTGGACAGACTGGAGCGAGGTAAGATCCTTTTTTGTGCACTTCCTAAATCATGTTCAAGGGGGGAAGCACACAGAGGTCTACTTGTATCCAAACCCTTCGACAGTTTATGTAAACATCATAGGCATCGTTGATCACATCGCTGATATAAAACTTACGAATGTACTTGGCGGATCGTACCACTTACCGCCAACATATCAAGATAGAGCTGTGAGGCTTGAGATCGATGAGATTCCCGCCGGCATTTACTTCCTTCGTATCACCACTATTCATGGCGAACAAATAATACATCAGATCGCAGTGAGGAAATAACTTGAGCATCTAGTCTGCATCCTTATATGGGATGCGAACTCCTGTGTTTTTATTGAGACATTCCTTCGGCTCAGGTGTTATTTTACCTGTTCACTTCTCGTCTTTACAATGAAACCAGTCGCCATAGTTTTTTTTCTGCTCGTACTTGGAAGTACTTCTTTATTTGCTCAAAAACTAACGCTTGAAGAGCGTAAAGAAATTGTCCGCCGGCAATTCTTAGGTTCATTCCGTGAGAAGACAGGCACGACTCCCGATAAACTTTCCGAAGCGAGAGTATTCCGCGATAAAGCAGCTGATATAAAAGGTGAGGCACCTGCTCCGCAAGCATGGGAAATGGTAGTCAGTAAAGTAACGAGTGCCGAGAGTGAACTTCACGCTATCATAAATCCGGCAGATACAAACAATATAGTTGTCGGCGCAATGGGTTATACCAGCACCGGTACACTTGCATTCCCGATCTACTATACAAAAGAATTTGGTAAGAGTTGGAAAAAGGCGACCTTTACGGACCAACCTGTTTCCGGTTCGCTTCGGCTCGGTGGTGGTGACCCAATGTTCTGCTATGATCTGAATGGCTCATTACTCTATGTTACATGGATAGATCTCACCATTCGTAATGGTAGTTTCGATAGCATCTATGCAAATATATATTTTGCTACTTCGACCAACGGCGGACAGAACTGGAAATCATCACGTACACAGACATTTGTTTCAAGCGTCCTGACCAATGATGGCGGAATTCAGGGGGGGCTATTCCCCGATAAGCAGTGGCTTGCATGTGATAGAAGTAATTCGGCTAACCGCGGTACGATCTATGGTACATTCCTTTTCTTTTCTGATATAGACATTCGACTGAACGTAACGAAAAAGTCGCCGACTGATACTGCATTTAGTGAGCCGATAAAAGTTGATCTTGGCGGTATCGTAGCGATGCAAATAGCAACGATCGATATTGATGACAGAGGACACCTTCATATTACCTTCCATGGCAGCGAAGATAATGATGTGTTTAATATTTATCATGTTGTCTCGACCGATGGCGGAAACACGTTCAGCCAGCCAAAGATCATATCTCGCGCCGAATTAGCAGGGACGTCCGGTTCGAGTGCTGACTACGTGATACCCGGATTTGCCGATAGACAAGTACCGTCAATTCAGGTCGCATGCGGTAAAGGAGAAGGCCGTAATACAGAACTCTATTGTGTATGGGATGGACTAGGTATTAGTGAGAACCTCGGCAATGGAAGCGATGTCTATTTCTCACGCTCGACAAATCGCGGAGATAGTTGGTCAGAGCCCATCATTGTTAATGGTGATCCACGCGGATTTGAAGTGCATCAGTATCGCTCAACGATGACGGTCAACGACCGGGGAATAATTTCTATCGGTTGGTATGACGGAAGAACCAACGAAGAGAATACCGTTGTCGATTACTATACTGCCTTCAGCTTCGATGGCGGGAAAACGTTTGTAGCCGAGCAGGCGGTCACCACAGCGCAGATGGATTTTACAACAGTTGGTCTTCGTAACGGCGAGTTCGGTGTAGGCGAATACATGCAGATAGTCTCGACCCCTCATACTGCTATTCCTATCTGGAGTGACGGTCGTAAGGGCTCCGGTGACCTCGATATTTATGCTGCGCTTGTACCTATCGCTGGTCAGGTTCTTGGTGTAAAGAGCATATCGAACGTCGAGGCAGGCATCTCACTTGAGTCTGTACAGCCAAATCCTGCATCAGACCACCTTAAGCTTACTATTTCGTTATCAAAAGCCGAAGAACTTTCGGTAAGTATCATTGATATGCTCGGTGCTTCACGTCTTGCACCAAAGAAGTACGAGCTTCCATCCGGCTTGAGCACATTCGAACTTTCCTGCGCAGATCTTCCCTCCGGAAGTTACATCCTGCGTAT
This sequence comes from Kapaibacterium sp. (SeqCode), assembly GCA_036522935.1. Lineage (GTDB taxonomy): Bacteria > Bacteroidota > Ignavibacteria > Palsa-1295 > Palsa-1295 > DATDEW01. Next base: position 886 of record DATDEW010000271.1, on the reverse strand, counting down.
CACTACACAAGAGGGAAGTGTGAGCCGAGTAGTGACTGTCGTGAAGTAACACTTGATTGAACGAAGTTCATAGTTCTTGCATTTAATAGGAGAGAGTTTTTGCTTCATTCTACCCTAATGCATTTGCTATGAAACGGTTCTTGATCCTTTCTATCGCCTTTCTCCTCCTCTCGGGTGGCGAAGTATGCGCCCAGCAAATGAAATGGAAATTGCTTGCACCGCGAATCTTAAAGCAGGGCTTTCTTGATCCCAATGGTGTATTTGAGTTCGGCGCTATTGATGTAAAAGGGAAAACTATTCTTGCCGGATGGACGAATGTTGTGCTTTCCACCGATGAAGGAACAACGTGGACAAATCTTGTGAATGCTCCGGTCACTGCACCTGATTATGTCTATGATGTAGACATCTATGATGACAATACGTTCGCTTTGATCACCAATGAGTCAGGAGCATTTTTGACATCCGATAGAGGTGTTAGTTGGACAAAGCTCATGGACGTTTTCCCATCAGCTCATTCGATCGAGTTTGACGGCGCTCCCGATCGTATCGCGATGATAATTTCCGATGTGGATTATGTTATTCTGAATCTGAACGGTCCTACATTTAGTGGCCAGATAGCAGGCACGTCGGTTCTCTCAGATATACAGATAGATGCTTCAGGGGCACTACGTATTATTGGGTATTACTCTGATGTAACCGGACTTCATGCGTGTTTTGCTACAAGCCCCGATCATGGGGCATCATGGACGCTCAATAAAACTACGCTTCCATGTGATAACTATACGTTTATCACAGACCCGGTTGATGCAAATCTCATGACGGTCATTAATGAGGACTGGGCAGTATTGCAAAATCTCTTTTCCGAAATTTATCAGACAACAGATAA
>DATDEW010000270.1:0-6951 GCA_036522935.1 Kapaibacterium sp. (SeqCode) | reverse complement strand
CCTGTCTCCTGCATGATGCATACCGATGATGCCTTGCAAGTCCTGCGACGTATGAACGGTCTTGCCGTCAATTGCAAGAACAACATCATTACGCTGTAAACCGGCAAGCTCACCTGCTCCGCCTTTAACGACACCATCAATGCGGACACCTTGAGCTTGGTTAAGTCCGAGTGCTTCTGCTTCGGTTTGGTCAACACTGCGTATCTGGACGCCGATGTAACCGCGATTGACTCTGCCGTATTTGATAATATCCATTGCAACGGTCTTTGCCATATTCACAGGGATAGCGAAGCCATATCCTGCGAACATACCGGTACGGGTTGCGATAGCGGCATTGATACCTACGACCTGACCTTTGATATTAAAGAGTCCGCCGCCGGAGTTACCGGGGTTGATAGCAGCATCGGTCTGAATGAAATTCTCAATGGCATAGCCGCCCGTTTTGTTACGGTCGATGATATCAAGACTACGACCAAGCGAACTTACGATACCTTTGGTAACGGTTGATTCAAGTCCGAGCGGGTTACCTACTGCAAGTACCATCTCGCCAACTTCAACGTTATCGGAGTTGCCAAGTGCTGCAGCAGCTAAACCTGTTGCTTGTATTTTTATTACAGCAAGATCTGTCGTTGGGTCAGAGCCTACAACGGTACCTTCGAACTCACGGTTATCCATGAACTTCACGGTCACACCGCCTTTTTTAGCTGCATTCTCAACGACATGATTATTGGTAATAATATAACCATCGGAAGTAATGACAACACCGGAGCCAAGGCCTTCCTGTGGTCCGCCTCCGCCAAACGGGTCATATGAATCTCCTTCCTCACTACTGCCGCCATCGGGGCTATGGAAGAAGAAGCGGAACGGGTCATTTGGATTCCCGCTGCCTGGTTGACGCTTCGGTGCTTCTGTTTTTACACTGATAGCAACAATGGTCGGCTGGATAGCTTTTGCAATTGCCTTGAACGAGGCATTCATGCTTTCAAGCGCCGGGCTGGGCGGGACGTTCGGCATAGGTCCGCCGAGCGTTATATCCGATCCCTGACCAAATGCGATATTGAGTTTATCAATACCACCTGTTGCCGCAATAAGCCCGAGACCAAAAAGCAAACCAAAAACGACAAGAGATACTTGTCTGAAAATTGAAGGTTTCGTATTCATACGATTAATTTATCTCCTTGAGTGAATATCTCATATTCTAACGTAACAGCGAAAATGAAGTTTCAGAGCTGGTTAAGGGTATTGGGTGCCCTCACCTGCTATGTAGTCTTCATTTTTGCTTCTTCTGCAAGTTTTGCCATTGCTTTTATCTTCCCTTTTTCGAAGAGATATTTCAACGCTGAATACGTAAAGCAGATGAAAGCCGTCATCACAGACGAAAAATACAGAAGCGGGATGTTGTTCTTTGCCTGACGCGGATCGATCGGCACGATCGTATCACGCATGTATGATGTATCTACCCTCACAAGTGACCGTATCACTGTATCGACGCGTTCGGCAACACTGGTCACCGTGTCATTCCTATTATAGACTTGTACAATAGTATCAATAATATCCACGTGCCTACGAACCGTATCAACTTTCATAACGGAGCGACGTATCGTATCATATATAACCACCTGCCGGCGCTGTGTATCAATTTTGCCAAGAGGTCGTTGGGCTTGTTTGGTGGGTTGCTGCGCAAAAGCATTACTTACGAATAACGTTGGCGCAAAGACGGTTGATCGGACACTCGTCGAATCGCCGGGATCTGTCGTGATCGGATTGGTAATGTGCCCGCGCATGATACCGATCATAAACAGAATAGCGGCAAGTGAGATGGTCAGCGCAGTTGAAAGATCATTGCTTGATGCATTGCCGATTATCATCTGACGTTTGCGCTTCTTCCGGAAAAAGAGTAAAACAAAAACGAACGACGCACTTGTCGTAGCAAGGAACGGCCAAAATTGTCCCCAGGTAAGTACCAAACCGAAATTCCACGGATTCCAAATAAAGAGTGCTGCCGGTAGTACAACCGATGAAACCATGATGAACCACAAAAGATATTTTGCGCCTTTATTGACATAGTGTTTGTCAAGTTCGGTTTGAACTACAGGGTCATGTGAGAATGGCTTCGAGTGCGAACCGCGGTTGGCTGCTAGACGCCAACTTACCATTAACGAGAGTATCTGTTTGCCAAGCCATGAAGTCGCGACAAAACCGAGTGAGCTGACTGCGCGTGCCTGCCAGTTATCGGAGTCAAGCGCCAACGTCAGGGTCAGGATATTTATTGCGGAGACGAAAAGCGGGATCAGAAAATACGTTACCCCCATCACCGCCGTATACACGTTCTTCTTAAACCACATCATTGTATCATCGAACCGCTTCTTCGGAGCGATCACCGTGCGCACGATGTGGCGGAAGAGCTCGATATCTTCCCAATACGTTACATGTGCCATACCCGGCACAACGGAGTGATTATAGACGATGTCTTCTTTCTTTTCAAAGATATCTTTATACGCTGTTCTTTTTGCCGCCTCATTAATGTAATATCCGACAGGATCCTGCTCATCGGAATAATTATAATGCGATATCTTGGTTGCAAGCGCCGGCACGTGAGTATGAAGATGTTTATAGTTGAAATCCCAGAGCGTAATGATCTTATCGATCGGCGAACCAAGCGTGACATACGATTCGATGTTCTCAAGCCAGGGCTTCTCTAGTCTTGCGGCTTTGATGAGTGCATCCATGCTCATGACAGTGCCGAGCGAATGCGCAATAATAATATACCGTGGTGTGCCTTTTGTCGAAGCATGAAGCATATCCATGTTATCGATGAATCTTTCCCATGCTTCTTTTCGGCAGCCGGCGGATTCCGTATAGATCTGTACATCGCCAAGGTACTGCTCGAATGCAGTAGAGTTGACTGCTTTCAACTTGAACTTACTTGCATAGTAGAGTATGTCAATTGTCTGCTCAAGCGTATAGATAAGCGACTTCAATCGTGCGGGGTGATGGTCTGCCTGAAAGATACGGCTCACGACTGCGCTTACCCATGCATCGGTATTCTGCCCGACCTGCGGCCAATGCTTTTGTAAAATATCCTGCCAGTAAATATCACTGAAGCGGATACATTCAGGGGAGTCATGCGGATCTGACTCACATCCGTTAAAGATATAGTTCGGATGACCGCTCGAGAGAGCATCCATTGTCAGACCATCGAACGTTGTCCATTGCTCTTGGGGATAGGTCTGTTCCTGCCCGGTGACCTGACCAAGCGAGAGCGTATTGCGTGGATACGATCTTCTGGTATTGCCGTCAATATCACGAATGACATCGACAAGTCGGCTTGCCACAGGAGTAAGCGTTTCATTATCACGCTGCTCACCCATTCCGTGAACGGTGATGATATATGTGATGGTGTCAGTCGCTGGACTTGTATTCATAGTACACGATTGATAAGGTAAAACATAGAGACTAAATATACGACAATTTATCCGAATATCCAAATACCCCGGGGCTTGAGGAGCTAATATAAGAGATGGAAGGGAATGTAATGAGCGAAATGTTCTGAAACCATAAGCGATATCGTTTGTTGCTTTTGGTGTCTATAAATGGTCTTCTTATCAAATCTACATTATGAAAACAACACATTATCTTAGCGTACTCCTAAGTATTCTGGTTTTCACATTCTCGGGCTGCGAGATCATCGGAGGAATTTTCAAAGCAGGTATGGCAGTCGGTATTTTCGTCGTTATTGTCATTATTCTACTTATTTTCTTTATTATGAGTAAGTTCAAGAAGTAACTTTCTCTGCCTCTATTTGACTTGTACTACCGTACGTCCAAAAACGGCTGTTTTCCGGTGCTGATTCTCATTGGGACATTTTCGGGGTTTATCGTGTTAAACGACGCCCAAAGGAAGCCGATGTGGCGAAATTGGTAGACGCAACGGACTTAAAATCCGTTGGGTGGTAACATCCGTGCCGGTTCGACTCCGGCCATCGGTACAATGCAAGTCAAAAGCTAAAAGTAAAAAGTCAAAATGCTCTTATCTTTTTTTTGACTTTTGATTTTTTACTTTTGACTTTTCTTTTATACAACAATGTCGCTCCCTTTAGTAGCAATCGTCGGACGACCCAATGTCGGGAAATCCACCCTTTTTAATCGCCTCGTCGGCGAGCGGAAGGCTATTACCGAATCTATCTCCGGCGTAACGCGTGACCGCATCTATGGGAAGTCCGACTGGGCAGGCAAAGAATTTTTGGTCGTTGATACCGGTGGTATCGTCCCTTATTCCGACGATGTCTTTGAAAGAGCCATCCGCCGTCAGGCAGAGATCGCTATCGAAGAAGCCGATGTCATTCTCTTTGTAGTTGATGTCTCGGCAGGAGTTCATTCACTCGATGAAGAGATCGGTGTAATACTGCGACGCTCAGGCAAAACCGTCATGCTTATCGCTAACAAAGTCGATAATGCCGAGCGTGATACATTTCGTACAGAGTTCTATTCGTTAGGTCTTGGCGAGCCACATTCATCAAGTGCGATAAGCGGCAGAAGTGTCGGTGATTTCCTCGATGAGCTTATCAAGCATTTCCCCGAGCAAGAACCTATCGACGAAGCGAACAGACCGATGAAGCTTGCTATTGTCGGTAAGCCGAACGTCGGGAAGTCAAGCTATGTGAACTCGCTTATCGGCGAAGAGCGCTCTGTTGTTACTCCTATCGCAGGCACGACGCGTGACTCTATCCATACGGATTATACATTCTACGGTCAACCGATAACGCTCATTGATACGGCAGGTCTTCGCAAGAAGAAATACGTGCATGATGCGCTTGAGCTGTTCTCTGCTGTCCGTACGATGAAAGCGATCGATGAGTGCGATGTCGCGCTTATCCTTGTTGATGCTGTTGATGGTGTCAACAAGCAGGATGCGAAGATACTCAATGATGTCATTGATGCTCGTAAGGGTGCTATCCTTGTTGTCAACAAGTGGGACCTTATCGAAAAGGATACGAACACGGCAGTGAAGTTCGAGAAAGAAGTTAAGGACATGCTCGTTACGGTAGATTACGTGCCACTTGTCTTTATCAGCGCCGTAACGCACCAGCGCCATACAAAGCCCATTGAAATGGCACTACAGATCTTTGCTGACCGCAAGAAGCGAATTGATACGAGCGACCTGAACGAATTCTTATTGCCCGAGATAGCGAAGATACCACCGCCATCGGTACAAGGAAGAGATCTGCGAATCAATTACATTACGCAAGTAAAGGTAGAGCCACCTGTATTTGCATTCTTCTCGAATTACCCGGCACTCATACCCGAATCATACAAACGCTACCTCGAACGCAAACTCCGCGAGAGATACGAACTCAAAGGCGTGCCGATCTCATTTATCTTCAGGAAAAAGTAAGAGCCGTCGCTCTTACTTTACCGTAAACATCTTCGTCGTCTTGATCTCTTTATTGGTATTAATATCAGTGATAATGGCACGCGCATAGAATGTTCCGACAGGGAGTTTCTTGCCGCCTTTATCAGTGCAATCAAAGATCTGTTCGTAGTTACCGGGATTGACGACCTCATTATTGAAATAGCTCTTGACAACAGATCCAAGATCATCCATGATCTGCAAGATCACCTTTGACTGCGTAGCCAGATGCACTTTGATTATTGCTTCCTTCCCCTTTTTGTGAGGAACAACGGATATTTCAGTTTTTGGCAGTTTGCTTACATCTTCCGGCTTTATCCCCTTTCCCCAGATCGGTATCGAGGCAGAGTCATTTGCCATCTTGAAGGATATCTTGCTTTTGAAATCACCCGGCTTATCGGGTGTAAAACAAACGCTGATCGTCATTGAGCGCTTCGGATACATCAACACAGGGTACATGCTCTTGGCCGGCGATGGGACCGTAAAGACCTTCCCCATGTGGCAGTTGATCTCCTTAATAGAGATCGTATCAAGTGAATTATTATAGACGGTCAGATACTGGCATGAGATGATGCCAGTACCCTGTGAGCCAAAGCCCATCTCTTTTAAGCTGAAGGAAAGTTTTGGTTCGGGCACCGGAGCGGGAGCAGATTTAGCTTTCTTCTGTGCAAAGCTTGGGAGTGCAACCAGCACCAACAAAACAACGAGTATTCTTTTCATATCTGGAATATAAATTGGCTATTTGTATAACATTCGAGAGAAGGCGTTAGTTTGTGGTCTTTCGTCGGGGGTCGTGGGGGCTCACAATCGGATGTCAATTTGCCCGGAAATAAGCATGGTATTGTAATGCTCATTCTGGTAGTCATACACACTGCCGGAGACCTTCACGCCAAGAGTGACTGCTTCGAGCGGTGTGAACCGAGAAAGCAAATAATATCTACTACCCTTCCCATATAAACTTGTAAGAGAAACCGCTCCGCGGAGATCCGATTCATTCAGGTATACTCTGCTATCATACGAATCTGTGGAGAAATATCCGATCCCTGTTTCGAGCATAAGAGAAAGTATGGGGTAATACCGTGCCTGAATACCAACGGCAATGCCGTCATCACTTATTCCTTTTTCTTCGTAATGGATATACCCAACTCTTCCTCGCAATAACAGTTCAGGAGTTAGCTGGAAACTTGCAATAAGGCGCTCGGAAAGTTTTGTGCCGGAATAAAGATATGTCGCATTAAGTGCGTCGCGTGCAATATCTTGGCGTGTACGCAAGCGTGAGTCGAGTTCAACAAAGACGAGTTTTGTTCTTGATGAGAAATCGAACGTCAGTCGGTAGTCTTGTGTAGATGGCGTGTATGAAGCATCATACTCTTTATCTTCCCTCTTTGATATATCTACATACCCTTGAACTGTAAACTCATCACTAAGCCGCTGTCGTAGCCCGAGATAGAAGCCGCTCTCATTATGTGCATCATCGGCATTATCACCAAAAACGCTGCCGAACGGCGAGATGAAGTTTTCTGGCAACAACCTGTATTGCAT
>DATDEW010000269.1:0-2306 GCA_036522935.1 Kapaibacterium sp. (SeqCode) | reverse complement strand
GTGACAGGGAAGATCATCAAGTCAGAACAAGCAACATCGCACGAAACGAAGTGGGATGTATCGCTATTGCCGAATGGTACATATATACTTGGTACATCATCAGGCCAGATGAAAGTTGTGCAGATTGTGAAGTAAAGGGATTTTACCACGAAGGAACGAAGGACGCAAAGGTCGCGAAGTTAGTTTACTTCGCCTGCTTTTATTTTATTGAGGTCGTCGCGGATGCGGGCGGCTTTTTCGTAGTCTTCGTTCTTGATCGCTGCATCAAGATCAACTTGCATTTGCTCAAGTTTTGTGAGTTTGCGTGGTATCTTCTTCGGCTCCTTCGGGATCCCGAGATCGTCCTCTTCATCTCCTACTTCGCCGCCTTCGATACCAATAGTATCATCGTCTTCAGGCACAAAGCTTGCTTCTTTCATTACCGGTTCTGATACATAGATAGGTGCCGCGTAACGAACTGCGATAGCGATCGCATCGCTCGGGCGCGAGTCTATTTCCTGTCCGTCGGAGAGAAGGAGTGATGCGAAGAATATACCATCTTTGAGTTCAGCAATATTCGCTTCAGTGACGGATGTATTGAGCGAGTTCAGTACGTTCTTCAGAAGGTCATGCGTAAGCGGACGCGGAGGGGTGATGCCCTCCATCTCAAGTGCGATCGCCTGTGCTTCGAAGCCACCAATGATGATGGGGATGCGGCGCGTGCCGTCTGTTTCTTTGAGGACAAGGGCGTATGCACCGTTCGAAGCGGGGCTTGTCGAAATGCCGAGTATTTCTACTTGTACCTTGTCCATCTGTAGTTGGTAGTTTTCAGTCTTTAGTCGCTAGAGAAGACTAATGACCTTTTACTTTCTTTACTTCTTCCGTCATTGCTGGAAGTATTTCAAATGCGTCGCCTACGATGCCGTAATCTGCAACAGCGAAGATCGGGGCGTTCGCATCCTTATTAATAGCAACAATTGTTTTCGAGCTTGACATTCCCGCAAGATGCTGAATTGCCCCGCTCACTCCTACTGCAACATAGAGAGTCGGTGAAACGGTTTTGCCTGTTTGTCCGACCTGCTCCGAATGCGGGCGCCATCCGGCATCAACAACAGCGCGAGATGCGCCTGTTGCCCCGTGAAGCGAAGCAGCGAGATTCTCGATAAGTCCCCAGTTCTCCGGTCCCTTCATTCCGCGACCGCCTGTAACGATAATATCGGCTTCGGCGACATCAAGTTTACCTTGCGAAAGTGTAAGCTCCTTGGTTCTGTCTGAGAAATCAGAATCACTCAAGCTTATTGCAACATTCTCAATGACAGCATCTGAAGATGGCTCTTTCGGAGCTTTCCAGAGATTCGGACGGGTAGAAAATACTTTTAAGGCAGTTGTTACTTCCACCTGAACGTTTGCCTTGCCTGCATAGACAGGGTGTGTTGCGGCGATCTTGTCACCAACGGTCGAAAACAACGTTACATCCGGTACATACCCCGCTTCAAGACGGACTGCAACTCGCGGAGCGACGTCTTTACCCCGACCTGTGGCAGGAATAATAACTATGTTCGCGCCGGCTTGTTTTGCAACTTCTGCAATTGCTTTTGCCGCTGCTTTCGATGAGTAGTTGGCAAAGTTTGCATGTTCGACGACATACACTTTCGTTGCGCCCGATGTCTTTACCGCATCAGAGAGAAGACTTGCAGCGTTACTCGTAACAATGACTGCTGTTATGGTATGTGCACCGATCGAACGCGCTGCTTCGATAGCTTCAAACGAAGGTTTGCGAACTTGTCCGTTACGCTCTTCAAAATAGACTAAGATATTCATTCGTAATTATACTCTTGCAATTTGTTGTGTGTTGATAGAGGAAAAGTGAACGCCGTTCGGCTCGCTCATCCTCTTGGAAGCCTGAAGAATTTCAATAGATACAGGATTCCCTTTCTCATCGTAGTCGATAATAAATCCGGGCTTCTCCTGGTCGCTCTCAACGATAGGTTCGTTCGAGAACTCAATGTTGATCACGTCAAGCCCTGTATCATAAATGACTTTCATTATCCTCTAAATAACTTTCGCTTCTTCGTGGAGGAGCTTTACAAGTTCTGCAGCAGCACCGGCAGCGTTGCCGTCTGCCTGGATCATCTTGTTCGCACGCTTCTTTTCCGGCTTATCCATTTTGACAACAACAGTACGTTCTGCCATAGCAGTAGCTGTTATTTCTTCAATTGGTTTCGACTTCGCTTTCATGATGTTCGGCAGTGACGGGTAGCGCGGCTCATTGAGTCCCTTTTGCGTTGCAACAAGGCAAGGCATTGTCATCTCTATCGTTTCTTTCC
>DATDEW010000268.1:0-3913 GCA_036522935.1 Kapaibacterium sp. (SeqCode) | reverse complement strand
ATCTGGTAGCCGCCGGAATCCGTGAGGATACTTCCCTGCCAATTCGCAAACTTGTGCAAGCCGCCGGCTTCACGGACTATCTCTGTGCCCGGACGAAGATAGAGATGATACGCATTGGCAAGATGAAGACGAGTGCCAGTTTCCCAGAGGTCACGCGAGGTAAGCCCTTTCACATCGCCAAGTGTACCGACAGGCATAAAACACGGCGTCTCGATAGTGCTATGTGCCGTTTCGAGAATGCCAGCTCTTGCTTTCGTAGAGGTTTCTGTATGAAGGAGAGTAAAATTCAAAGAGTTACTACTTTTGTCCCTAAACTTTTTTCTTTTGCATCATTTGTAGCGATGAAGACTATCCCACGTTTAGAACTAAACTCTTTGATCTTCTCAAAGAGTATTGAAGTTCCTGCATCATCTAGATTGCTTGAGGGTTCATCAAGGAAGAGAACATCCGGCGAACATGCGAATGCCATTGCAAAACGTACACGCTGCTGCATACCGGAGCTATACTTACCGACATATCTCTCGGAAGAAGCGATTGAGGTGTCGAGACCAAATAAAGTGAGTAATGCAACAGATTCCTCACGAGTAACCGTTTTACTTTTCAAGTCTGCAACAAATTCTATATGCTCGGCGGCACTGAGTTCGTTATAGAGCTCAAGATATGGTGCAACGAAGCCGATGCGCTGTTGTAATGTTTCGTATTCGATAATTTTCCCATCCTCGCTCCAGTCACACTTCCCTGTTGATGGAGAAAGCACACCTGCAAGTAGTTTGATGAGTGTGGATTTACCAGAGCCATTTGCTCCTGCAAGGATCACAACCTCTCCAGAGGAAGCACTCAATGAGACCGGTTCGAAGACGGGTTTGCGTCCGAACCGTTTTGTGAGATTCGTTACTGTGAGTGAGATACCGCTCACTTTTTTGCTTTATGTGCTGATGCTTGCCGCGCACCGATCTTCTCGATCTCCTTACGGCGTTTGAGACGGTCATTGCGACGCTTGAGCGCTGCTTCATACTCTATCTTCTCAGCATTTGTCTCGGCTATGATAGGCGGTACAGGCACATTGCGGCCAAATTCATCGAGCGCCACGAATGTAAGGAATGCCGTATTAACATGGCGAGTATCGCCTGAGCGAAGATCTTCAACTTCTACATGTGCACCAACTTCCATTGAAGAGTTAAATGCACGTGTCACCTTTGCATAGACATGTACTACCTGACCAAGCTTGACAGGCATCAAGAAATTCATCTCATCGACCGATGCAGTTACGCATACTCTATTCGAGTGTCGAGCAGCAGACATTGCACATGCAATATCAACCCAGTGCATAAGCGTACCACCGAGCAAATTACCAAGCTGATTCGTATCGTTGGGCAGGACAAGCTCTGTCATCCTGACCTCAGAGCGTTTAACTGTTCTTTTTTGGTTAGCCATGTTACTTTAATGCAAGATATTGCTTAATCTTCCGTGCGCGTTCGCGCTGCTGTTGCGTAGCTTTTCCAAGATATTTATCATCGAACTTGATTATCGCCACTTCTGAGTCAGCAAGTTTTCCACGCTCAAGTTGGATCTCAGCGATCCGTAGCTGCGCTTCGATGGCAGGTGTCGTATCGTAATAATCAGCAAGCACACGATCGAAAAATGCAAGCGCGGATTTGCGAGACTCTAGTTTCAGATACAACTCCCCTGCCGAGAGATACTTTTGTGAAAGCTTTGTACGAAGCTCTAAAATTCGCATCTCACAGCTATCAGATAACGTGCCCTCATTATTGCCGTACATACGCAGAAAGTACTGATACTCTGTTATTGCATAGCCGGTATATGTCTGGTCGAGTGGAGCATTGGGTGAAAGCTGGTAGTAGCTCTCAGCAACCATGAACTGCGAACGCGGCGCAAGTCCGCTTGTCGGGTAGTTGCGTCGGAAGTTGCGGAAGTCAACTGCCGCCGTCAGGAAGTTTTCGTTCTTGTATCGGCTCATCGCACCAAGATACATCGCTTCAATAGCAAATGGCGAAGTTGGTGCCTGAATACGTACTTCCTCGAAGAGACGTATGGCGTCCATGTAGTCATGATTGTCATATGCCTTCTTTGCCTGCTCGAAGCGGTATTCGAGGGTATTCGTATTGGTCGTACTTTCGCTGCTGCCGCAGGAAGCAAGCGCAAAGAGAAATGCAATATAAAAAAGTTGTTTTTTCACGTAGTGTATTAGAACTTGACAAAGAAGAACAAAGCAATCACCGCTGCCGCTCCCGCTGTCACGAGAATCGGTTGGAGTGTATCATCCCAGAAAGAGTCCTCTTCGGGATATATCGGAGCAACGTAATGGGTTTTAAGCGAGTCAGCATCTATCAAGTAGCTTTCTTTACTAGTAAATGCCTGATCACCGTCCACTATTGATGACATCAGGTCAATACTGATATACTTGTCTTTCGTAGATGTTCTTAATTCCCACAGAACGATCCGTGTATCTCTGGCTAGGTCGTTCTCATCTGCATGGTATCTAATGTACGAAGGTATATATGAAATAATGCTTGAATCACCACGAATTTTCAGATTCCTATGTGATCTGTAAATTTCCATTATTTGGTTAGTCACTGCTTTTGATACGAGCGATGTATCAACTTGTTGCGATAAAGCGGCTTTAGAAATAGTGCATAAAAAAAGGCAGAGAACACATTTCTTCATAAGCGTAAGAAGTGTCTCTGCCTTCATGATCGTGTAGCGACTACGTTAGCTATAGATACCGCGCAGACGGAGTGTGCGAGCTACCTTATCGATAGCGAGCACATACGAGCTTAAGCGCAATGATACTTTATGCTTGCCTGCATTCTGATATACCTTATCAAACGCAGTAATCATCGCTTCTTCAAGACGGTCATTGACCGTCTTAAGCGTCCAGTAATAACCCATGCGGTTCTGAACCCACTCAAAGTAGCTTACCTTTACACCGCCGGCATTCGCAAGAATATCAGGAATAACCATAATGCCTGCTGATTCGAGGATCGGGTCAGCAGCAGCTGTCGTCGGTCCGTTCGCGCCTTCGACGATAAGCTTCGTTTTGAGCTTCTTTGCAACTTCCTCAGTAATTCTGTCTTCGCGTGCACACGGAGCGAGTACATCGCACTCAAGCGTGAGAAGTTCATCATTGGTGATCTTCTCTGCACCCTTGAAGCCCTCAAGCGAGTTATGATGGCTTTCGGTGTACTTGATCGCAGCTTCAATATCAATGCCTTTTGCATTGAAGTATCCGCCGGAGATATCGCTGATAGCAATGATCTTACTGCCCTGATCGTACATAGACTTGGCCGTTATAGAACCAACGTTACCAAAGCCTTCAACAGCTATCGTAGCGCCTTTGGTCTTGATACCAAGCTTGCCCATACCGCAGAGCGCAGCATGCATTACACCGCGACCTGTTGCCTCACGGCGTCCCTGGCTTCCGCCAAGTACGAGCGGCTTACCTGTTACAACGCCCGGCTCCGTCTTACGGTTATGCATTGAATACGTATCGAGTATCCATGCCATTGTCTGCTCGTTCGTATTTACATCCGGAGCAGGAATATCTTTATCAGGTCCGAACACGTCAAGCATGTTCGCTGTGTAACGGCGAGTTATATCTTCAAGCTGCTGCTGTGTAAGCTTGCGCGGATCGCAACGTACCCCGCCTTTTGCACCGCCGAACGGAATATCAATAACAGCGCACTTCCATGTCATCCATGCAGCAAGTGCTTTCACTTCATCAAGATTAACATCCGGTGCGTAGCGGATACCACCTTTTGAAGGTCCTAAAATATCATTATGAATAACGCGGTAGCCCTCGAATATATCGACAGAGCCGTCTTGATTAACAATGGGAATAGAAACGATAACGCACTTGGTAGGAGTCTTGAGGTAGTTATAGATGCCGGGCTCA
>DATDEW010000267.1:0-2138 GCA_036522935.1 Kapaibacterium sp. (SeqCode) | reverse complement strand
GTTTATGAGAGGGTGAGAAGTTCTCGAAGCTCTCACGGGCTTTCTTATCTTTCTTCAGCGCAGCGGTTACAACTTCAGGCACTACGACATCACCTTTGGGCTCGCGTTTTGGTTTTGGGAGTTTGATACCCTTATCATTTAGCTCCTTTGCTTCTTCGAGCCAGGCGATCAATTTCTTATCACTTGGCAAGTCCTTTATTGATTCTATCCTTCCCGAGTGACCCATAGCGCTTTCGCTTCGTGCATTATCCATGAGGATAGGGTCTTTCATGAGCGCGGCTTTCCAGAATCCGAAGATAGCGTGCTCTTTGAAAGAAGCCATCGAGAAGAACGGTCCCTTATAATCAAAGCTCGGCATTCCCCACTTTATTGTTTCTTCAACTTCAGGGACTGCCTCGTGAACAAGTTTACGAATATGCTTGAGTATCGGCTTCGCGAATGGCTGCGCCTTCGCAATATACTCATCAACGCGTTTATCTTTTTTGGGCATATTTACTCAACAATTAGCGTAGAAGTGGCGACAACTCCTTTCCCATTTCGTAAAATACATTGGTATGACCCTGCGACAAACATATCTCGATGTAGTGTAAATACCAACTCTGTTGCAGTAAGGTCTTTATAGTATATCAATGAGCCAAGAGAGTTGTATACATTAAAAGAACCATCAGTTTGTATTGGGTTAGTTAAAGAGATAGTTGTCGATTCAGTAAGAGGGTTAGAACTTATAGAAAAGACATCTTCGGGTGTGATGGTATTGCTGTTTGTTACTCCAGACTGCATCTTGCCAAGTTTAACAATACACATATCTATATCAACCACCGTTGGATTTTCCGGGTTACCTATGTGGCCGGATAGAACGAAGCCACCATCAGGAGTATAGTCAAAATTATCAATATAGTGAATAGTATCGTTAAAGAACATTTGCCATGTTAATTCACCGTCTTGACTAAGCCCAACTAATCCGTGTTTCCATTGTTGGTGGCTAGGGTCAGGCACCTTAAAATCCCCGTCAACCGAGTATGTAAGTACTGAAACAACATAACTACCGTTAATCAACTGACGAATACACTTACTACCATCATTTGAAGACCCACCATATCTTTTTATCCACTGGGTTTCTCCTTTACTCCCAAGTTTCGTAACAAGTAAGTTGCCGGAGAATAAATGAGAGGGTATGTCACCGTCAGTGGAGCCTGTCTCGCCGGAGAGTATATATCCTCCGTCAGATGTAGGTTCAATACAGTTGGAAAATTCAGTACCACTTCCTCCGATCGATCTTTCCCATTCAAGAGTACCAAGCGAATCAGTCTTCACTACCCAAATATCTTTTTCACCCCAAGGGTTCTTGATATCTCCCGACATGGACTCTGAAGTGCCGATCATGATAAACCCATTGTCCTTGGTATTCTTTACCATATATGGGAAATCAGTGCCGGGACCACCATAACATTTACTCCAAAGCATTTTCCCAAGAGGGTCAATTCTGACTAACCAATAATCTCTTGCGCCATGGTGCCCTATCACATCTGCATCATATGAATCAGTCCATCCAACCATTGCATATCCACCGTCTTTTGTTTGACAAACTGAAAGTGCGTATTCAGCCGCTGAACCACCATATTGGTTTTTCCAGGCAATGGAACCGTCTGCGTTTAGTTTTAAAACCCAAAAATTAAATGTTTGGTAACCACCGTAGATCTCACCATAGCTTTGATAAGTAGACCCAACGGCAATGTATCCGCCGTCACTTGCTTGAATAACATCAAAGAGACGGTTATCCAATGTGTCTCCAAAAGAAAATTTCCAATCGACACTTCCGGATGATGAAAGTTTGACAATGAATCCGTCATAGGTATTCGTGTCACCATGGTGATCGAGCATGTCTCTATCTGCAGAACATGTTGTCGTAACGGAGATATAGCCTCCATCAAGGGTCTGACGTACGTAGTATGCGCTTTCTATTTCTCTGCCGCCAACAACAGTCCTCCACTGCACACTTGGCGCAATAGTTTGCGAATACGATGATAATGCGTAGAAGACGATCATCAATAATAGTATGAATAACCGTTGCATAATGACCTTTCCCGGTTAAGTGAACCTGTACAAATATAAGGTATTTAAGACATACTCTCAGCTAC
>DATDEW010000266.1:0-4944 GCA_036522935.1 Kapaibacterium sp. (SeqCode) | reverse complement strand
CTCAAGTATTCTATTGACGAAGCGTTAAAGCTTAGGACAGACCATATCAGTGCATATAATCTTATTGTTGAAGAAGGGACACCACTCAATCGAATGGTAAAGCTCGGTCAGGTTGGTGAACTTGGTGTTGATGATGCTGCAGAGCTGATGAGTTATGTGCAAGAACGTTTGTCAGATGCTGGCTACGAGCAGTATGAGATCTCGAACTACGCTCGTTCATCTGAACACAGATGCAAACATAATCTTGTCTATTGGGATGGGTTTGCTGACTATATGTCCTTTGGCCCGTCAGCACATGAGTTCTTAGGTGGCACTCGTTCGTGGAATATTTCTTCGCTAGATAAGTACGGCGAAATGATCAAGAGTGGCAACATACCACGTAATAACTCCGAGACCGTTACAACTGACCAACATAGAACTGAAGTACTCTATTGTCAACTTCGTTCGACGGGGATAGTCAAAGACGAGTTCAACTCTGCATTCGATGAAGACATCATGCTTCATCCTGATATGAACCATCTCATAGCCGACGGTATGATAGTCGAGAAAGACGGGCGGCTTTGCCTTACCGCAAAAGGGTATCGCTATTGCGACGCAGTGGTCGTACGGTTGATGAATGTCTTAGAACACGCTTGAACACTATAGGGGCAAGACATTGCCTCGCCCCTACAAAGTATATTACTGAATAACTCCTAAGGCTTCGCGGAGCTTTCTTCTTCTTTCGAGCATTGGCTGAAAGTCATCAGGCATTTGCTCTTCAGGTACGCCAACCATAAGCACCATTTCATCGTACTTCGCTAGCGCTGCCTGTTTATTCCCTGCGGCTTCAAACTTACGAGCAGATATTTCAAGCAGGCGGAATGTCATCGGTCCCGGTCCGTTCTCATTTGTTGCTATCTTTAACTCCTCGAATATCTTTGCACCCTCATCGTATTTGCCCGAGAGTACATAAAGATTTGCGAGTCGGAATTTCCGTTGCATTTCGCGGTTCGGGTCAGTCTCTTGCTTGCCATTATTTAAATATCCAAGCGCAATAGCCGCATATTTTTGCGTCATTTTCGGATTGCCGATGCGTTCATAGAGATCAGCAATAACATCAGCGGGATAGTACTCCGAACGTACGATCTCCGGCGGAAGACGTTTATCTAATGTCTCAAGCGCTTTCGATGCTTCAGACGGCATGTTCTTCTCAAGCATAGAGCTTGCATAGCGCATATAGCCGAGGAAGTAGTTAATGGCATACTGCTTATCGAGATAGCTGAAACGAGCATTCGGATCGTTGTACGTACGAAGTATCATGCCGCGTTTTGCATCGCTTGAAGGGGTAGTGATGTCCGTCATCAGGAATTCTGACATGCGAGTGGCATTCACACCCCCGCCATACTGTGTCCTGTCTTCGGGCTGAACGTCAGGTGTAACACGCATTGCCATACCTTCATAAATAAGGTTGCGGTCAAGACCAATGCGATAGTTATCAGGTACGGTGACAGAGTAGTAAATCGGTCTCGTATTGATATTTGCTTTGATAATATCAAGCGAAAGCTGATCGGCAATAGTAAAGAGATACTGTCCTTCCTGATTATAGGTACCTGTATATTTCCATGAAAGCACTGCATCGCCTCTCGTGTTATCGCCTGTTATCCATCGTACTGTTTCGGCAGGCAGACTCATACCAACAGTTTCAGCAACCTGTTGTTTAATGCGCGGAGCCAGAGGATCGGTTTCAGACACGAGAAGTGACTCTGTTGAAAAGCTTGGCAGTGTGACTTTCTTTGCACCCCATGGCTCATTGTTCTTTATCTGATTAATGTACCATCCGATATTAGAGAGTGAAAGCTGCACGATACGAATATCACGGCGAATGCCATAGACATCCTGCAAGCACCAGAGAGGGAAGGTGTCGTTATCGCCGTAGGTGAAGAGGATAGCGTCCTTCTCGCAGGTCTGGAGAATGTTATAGGCATAATCAAATGGGATGTAATTCCCTTCGCGTGAATACATCGCCCACTTTGAGCTTTCATCGAAGCTCTTGCCTGTTGCCATACCTGCAAGCCCGACACACATATTTATCGGCACAGCGAGTAGTGCTAGTGCGAACACACCTGCAAGCATTCCGGTATTTCCTTCACCGGTCGGGACGAGGTCTGCTTCGTTCTCTTCGCCCTCTTTCTTTTTCTTCGCTCGCGCTAATTCCATTAAACCAATTGCACCTATGCCGACCCACAGCGCATAGACATAAAATGCCCCGACGTAGAAGTAGTCTCGTTCACGGGGCTGCGGCTCTTGTTGGTTTTGGTACCAAGCTGTCATCCAACCGAGCAAAATGAACATGCCGAGGAATGCAAGTGCGCGTTTCTTATCGCGCCTGAAATGCCAATACAGACCGAATGCGCCAAGCAAGAACGGGATGCCCCACGTCTTTGACCAGTCCGTGCCGGTATCCTGCTCTTCACCTGCTCTGCCGATGAAATTCCAGTAGAGGTAGCGGTTGAACATGTGGTCGGTCTGGTACTTCCAGAAGAATGCGCCGTCACTCGGGTACTTTTCTGTATTCCATGTTGGTCCTGTCTGTCTTCCAAGTTCATCGGGGTAGCGGCGCGGGGTGAAGTCGCGGCTGCCGTATTGGTCACGATTGATGTACTTTGTCATCTGCGCAAATGTCTTCGGCGCATTCTGATTCATCGGCGGCTCTTGGTTGGCGCGGATGATAAGGAATGTGTATGTCGTGTATCCTAAGAAAAGAAGCATTGAAGCCCATAAGCTCAAGTTAAGTATTGCCTTCTTTTGCTTATGCGAATACCATATGCCTGCAACGCATCCTGCAATGACACCCACGGAAAGAATAGGCATCGTTGCCCACCACTCGACTAGCTTCGAGAGAACAACTTTATAGGCGATCAGGAATGCCACGACTGCAGAAGCTGCCATCATGAGCCATGAAGAAACGGTCACATCGTTTCTGCGGCGATAGTAAATGAGCATGAAGCTCGGGAAGATGGTAAGCAAAGCGAGTTGATGAACACCCATTGACAGACCAATGACGTATGCCGCAAGGAGCATATATTTCTCATTGTGTTCTTCCTCGGCATGGTCGTACCATACAAGCATGATCCACGGTACAAGAGCAATAAAGAGTGAGCCGAATGCATATACTTCTGATTCAAGTGCGTTAAACCAGAAACTATCAGTGAACGTAAAAGCGAGGGCTCCGATTAATGCACCGCCGTAAGTAGTAAGCATATCAGCTCCTGACTTTGGCTCGCCGCGCCATAGCTTTGCCAGACGCACGACGGTCAGATAAAGTATCATTATCGTCCCGGCAGAGGAAAGGACGGAAAAGAGGTTATATCGGGCTACCGGATCATCGAAGGTTGGGAGCATCATGGCGAAACGACCTACAAGAGTCCAGAGTGGCGACCCCGGCGGATGAGGTACCTGCAAAGCCCATGCTGCGCCTGCAAACTCACCGCAATCCCAGAAGGGGACGGTCGGTTGCATGGTCATCAGATAGACAATAAATGCTATAAAAAAACTTGCCGCCGCGAAGGCGTAGTGAGTTTGTTTGTTGTTCATACTTCAAAAATACCACAGAAAAAGGGAGAACTCCCCTATTATGGAATCATACAGACTTATGGGTCGGTTCCACTAATGTGCTCTCTTATAAGAACTAATGCCAAAACACGAATCCGAAGAGATACGCCGCCAACAAATTCTTGATGCTGCCGCGCTTTGCGTGAGCAAGTTCGGCTACCACCAAACCTCCGTAGATACCATTGCCAAAGAAGCAAAGTTGAGCAAGGGAGCTATTTATTGGTACTATACAAGCAAGGAGGAGATACTCATTGCGCTATCAGAGTGGCGGTCGTCTGTGAATCTGAAATACGTGCATGAGATGGCTCGTACTGTTTCAACGCTGAAAGAATTTCTTGATATGCTCGTCGCTGCTACTTCTGAATACTTTGTGCAGGCTACCTTTGAGCACCGTGCCGTTCACGAACTCAATGCAATGGCAATGGAGAATCAAAAACTCAATGATATTATTTCAAAGAATGGTGCACTCATGCGTGAGGAGATCGTAGCAGTTATCAAGAAAGCCATAAAGTCAGGTGAGATATCAAAGAAAGTAAAACCACAAGAGTTGGCGCGTGAGATAAGCTGTCTCGTTGACGGGTATTCAGTTCATGCGCCGCGAACAGAAAAGAAACTTCTGGTGGGTTCATTCAAGTACACATTTGCAAACCTTTACGCTTCGCTCAAACCGTGAGCTACACTATAAGAAAGATATTAGTATCGGATATTGACGAATTCTACCGGCTTCGGCTCGAAGGGTTAGAACAATTCTCTCCTGCGTTTTGGGAAACACCGGATGAACTGACCTCGAAGGGGGTCAAGTCACAACTCGAAAGATTGCGAGCGATAGAAGATTCGAAAGATGCATTTATCATTGGCGCATTTGAAGAAGAGAAGCTGGTTGGGATTTGCGGATGTCGACGTGAGGATGGTGCGAAAGGATATCACAGAGCCACGATCTGGGGTATGTACGTTGACAGCTCAAAACAAGGAAGCGGTATCGGCGGCGCAACACTTGACATGGCAATAGAAGAAGCACAAAAACTCGGTGGGCTTGAATCTCTTTTCCTTATGGTGGCTGCAAATAATCTGCCAGCGCTTGGATTGTACCACTCTCGCGGGTTCAGAGCATACGGAATAGAACCTATGTCACTTAAAGATAAAGGTGCATTTGTCGCTGAGTTCATGATGATAAAAAAGCTTTGATGGAAAAAACATATCTCATAGACCGTATTCGTGCACCTTTCGAAAGATTTACTCGGATACAAGCCGGGTCAAGTTTTATATTGATAGCGTGTACTATTTTAGCATTTATCGCGGCTAATAGTAGCTTCGCAGACGCGTACACTCATTTCTGGCATGAGATAGGTACGC
>DATDEW010000265.1:0-8129 GCA_036522935.1 Kapaibacterium sp. (SeqCode) | reverse complement strand
CCAAGGGCATGAATATCTTCACGGTCGATCGGAGTGATGAATGTTTGTGAAAGATCTTGGAAGATAGCATGAGTGATAAGATCCCCTGCATGTTCGGCATTCTCAATACGAGTGATGAGTATCTTACGCTCTGCAGGTGTGGTGGCATCGAGCAGTTTGCGAAGATCATTTGCCGCTTCGCTGATATTCCCGACATTTTGGGTAAAGAGCTCAAAAAACTTATTTTCTTTTGGTAAGAGATTGCGTAGAACGCTGGCGAAACCCATAGATTATATAAGCATTATCAAATTATTACAAAAATATGAACAAACTAACCCACTACATCCGGTAAACGACAAACTTGTTGGGGGAAAGTGGTAAAAAAGAAAAGGCGAGCATTGCTCGCCTTAGGAAGAAAACTGTTGAAAATCGTTAAATAGAGTCTCGTTTCTGGGTTTTTGCGTCTTGTTCGACAACTTGGAACCCCTGAGGTACTTCAAAATATTTATTATCGAGCTTTTCTTCGACCATCTCTGTCATCTCACTTGTCATGAGATTTTTGCCATTGATCTTCATTGTCATTCTGACCGGTACTTTACCTTTTCCGGCAAATGGTTGGAATACAGCCATGAGCTGCTCTAAGCCGCCTGAACCTGTAGGTCTTTTCCCGATGAGCGCATCTCGCATAACATCGTAGAACTTCAAACGCGGATCAGTTGTGATCCACATTTCCATATCAAATTTTTTCCCGTCTTTCTCTATGTGAGTTACATACTGCTCACAGTCAAATCCGTTGATCTCGTCTTTTTTACCGGTCGGATGCGGAGCCATTTTTGCGAGGGAATCAATGATGTTACTCGATTCAAGTGAATCATTAATTTCATTACGATGTGTGTCAAGATCTTTGAGGTCTGCGACATATGCTTTCTTCTCTGCTGTTGAGATAAAGGTCAACTTACGTGTCATCGGATCAATGATACTACGGAAGGAGAAGAGCCCGCCGAGCATGGACATCTCGTATGCAAGTTTATCAGCTTTGACATACATGATAACATCTGCCTTCAATGCAAGCCCGCTCATCATTGACTGCCCACTTTGTGCATTACTGCCTGTCGAACCCGAATCAGAAGTCATCTCACCAAAGGCTCCGGCATTGAATGTGAGTTTTTGGATAATGCGCCCCTCGAATGCCTTGCCGGGCATAGACGCTTTATCAGCACATGACGTAAGAGCAAGTAATGAAAAAAGTGCAAGAGTGAGAATGCTGCGAAACTGATTCATGGTCGTAATAATTTGTAGTAGTACTAACGCTCTATCCGGAAAATTGTTTCTATCTTGTATTTGGAGGAAGTTTAATGGTAGCGGTGAATTGTCCTTCGCTGCGGAGAACATTGAACTTCACGACATCACCAACTTTTTTATCAGCAATGATGCTCTGAAGGTCTTCAAATGTTCGTACTTTATCCTCGTCAATCCCAATAATAAGATCGCCGGGTTGCAAGCCAGCCCGTTCGCCGACACTATTGCGATAAAGATTTGTAATGACAACGCCTTCATCAGCTTTTATACCGATATACTCTTTGAGTTCATCATTGAGCGTTTGCCCCATAAAGCCAAGGTTACCGATGTTTCTATCGATCTTTTTGCCTGACTTGAAATCGTTAAGAATACCTTTTATCTTATTAATAGGTATGGCAAATCCTAATCCGAT
This sequence comes from Kapaibacterium sp. (SeqCode), assembly GCA_036522935.1. GTDB lineage: Bacteria > Bacteroidota > Ignavibacteria > Palsa-1295 > Palsa-1295 > DATDEW01. The sequence continues at coordinate 6,439 of DATDEW010000265.1, read as the reverse complement.
CGAACCTGCGCCTTGGTTTCCTTGTGTTGTTGAATAAATAGTTGCATTCACACCAATAACATCGCCATTTGCATTCAACAGTGGACCGCCGGAGTTACCGCTTGAGATTGCTGCATCGGTCTGGATCATATCGCGGAAATTTTTTCCGTTTTCGATACCGAGATTAACACCTGTATTGGAGATGACGCCTACAGTGACCGTTGGCTTATCATTCGTCCTAAAAAGTCCGAACGGATTACCCATAGCAATTGCCCACTCACCAACAGCAAGGTCTTCCGAGCTGCCGAGATGTAAGTAGGGAAGATTTTCTGCATCGATCTTTAATAGGGCCACATCAGAGACAGCATCAGTTGCAATAAGACGAGCATCGTATTGTTTACCGCCGACAGTCGTTATAATTATTTTTGAAGCATTACCAGCAACGTGATCATTTGTTAAAATATAACCATCGCTTGAAATGATGAAGCCCGAACCCAATCCTTGCACCTGATATTTTTGTACTCTTCCGCCACCACCTCTATTTCCAAAGAATTGTCTAAACATTGGGTCATTAAACATACTACCATAGGGATCATTGTATCGCTGCTCCCGAATTTCCGTTACATTAATGCCAACAACGGCCGGGCTTACCTTCTCGACAGCACGAGTGATGGCATTTCGTCGAGTACCTGTGATAGAGTTAGAAAGTGAGTCGGCAGTTTTGATGCTCACAGGTTTGGCCTCAGAGTATATCTTGCCGTTAAGTTTATCATTTTGAGCACTTGCTGAAAGCGGGATGGCAAGTAATGATAGTGTAACTAGTGTTTGGCGTGTTGTCATACAAAATACATAAAATATCAGTGCGACTTAATAGTAACGAAGGAACCACGCTGTTGTTTCAGCTCGGTTTAGCGCCAAAGTACTCTTTGAGCGGCCCTATATGCCGTGAAAGGATGACAAGTATCATGATAAGAAGTCCTGATCGAAGAGAAAAGAGAACCGGATTTGTATCCGGTGCAAGTCCAAGTGGGCTATAGAAATAATCAGCCGGAAGGATCGTAATGATAAAGGCAGAAGCTATGGTTGCTATCGTTGCATTCAAGTGTACATTTTTTTTTACCGCTGATGATAAGAAATACACCTGAAGCCAGATCACTAATGCAAATGGTTGAACAGCCAGTAAGATCCCAGCCGATGGAGCCAAGCCTCTCCCCCCATGAAAGCGAAGCCATACGGGGTAGCAATGCCCTATGATAAGCGCTGAAATAGATACGGGGATATACTCGGGATAGCCAAGACTATAAAGAAGAAGAACAGGAAGTAGTCCCTTCATTAGGTCGAGGAGGAGAACAGTAATACCGATCTTCTTTGAGTTGGTAACCTCGAATGCATTCCGTGTCCCGATATTTCCTGAACCCTCGCGGCGGAGGTCTAAACCTGTTGCGCCATGTGTCACAAGATATGCTGTCGGTATCGAACCGACTAGGTATGCTGCTATTGTGATCAGAAGTGTCATGGTTGTAGATTGATAACCAAATCAAAGCGAAGCGTGTTCATTGTACTAATATGAGTCAACATCCGATCTCCGAATATCTTTCGCTTGCCAAACGTCTTGCCCATGAAGCAGGTATGTTTGCACTTGGTGCACAAAAGAATGAATTACGTATAGAAGAAAAATCGAACGAGTTCGACCTTGTCACTCATGTTGATAAGCATAACGAAGAATTCATCCGAAGCGAAGTTGCAAAAATATATCCCCGGCATTCATTTCTTGGTGAAGAAGACGGGGCATCCGGGGATGGGGAAGTAAAGTGGATCGTTGATCCAATAGACGGGACAATAAACTTTGCCCATGGTTTGCCTATATGGTGTGTATCTATTGGGATAGAGATAGCAGGCGAACTTGCTTGCGGAGCGATCTATGATCCGAACCGCAATGAAATGTTCACTTGTCAAAAAGGAATGGGAGCATATCTGAATGATGAGAAAATTACTGTTTCCTCGGTTACTGATCCGGCAAAATCATTGCTTGTAACCGGATTTCCTTATAACATCAATACGAATCCGAATAAGTCGATCGAGCGCTTCGCTGCTTTTCTTGGAAGAGGAATCCTTGTTCGTCGCTTAGGCAGTGCCGCTATTGATCTGTGCTATGTGGCATGTGGAAGATTTGACGGCTTCTTTGAAGGAGCGCTTTCGCCGTGGGATACTGCTGCCGGAGCACTGCTTGTCTGCGAAGCTGGGGGAATTGTTACAGGCTATGAAGGTAACGAGTATAGCATCTACGATAAACCAATTATCGCATCGAACGGTAAACTGCACAACTTCATTAGTGAAGTTGTGCAGTCTGTTAAATAATATTTTCAGAGGTTAATGCTCGCAGCAGGATTCGACAATCCGAACACGGTCATCATGATACCACCCAAAACCATACCAACGAGCATATAGACAACGATAAGAACCACAAGAGTTACTATCATATAGATAGCAACCTTATCTTGTGGTGTCTTCATTGTATGTGGCAATCCGAGGTAAATGAGATAGATACTATAGAGTCCGAAGAGTGAGCCTATCCACCCGATCATTGGTAATACTTGAAGCAATCCGCCAACCCACATAGGTGTGCAGCTATAGATAACAAGCTGCATTGCTCTGCCGCTATTTTTCTGGCTTCCGAAAGAAGGAGCAAGCGCATCAACTACAAAGCTCGTGATGTAAATACTCAAAATACCCATGACAATAGCCATGAGAGCATGATGAAGCCCCCAGTTGATACCACCTATCTTTACGCCCAGAAGATCGTACCCGATAAGTCCGTAGCCAATGAATGACGCAACTGCTGAAAGCAGTATCAAAGGTAGTGCATACCCGGTTACCATCGAACCGCTATTGGGCTCCTCTGCTGCAATTACTGCCCATTCTGTCTTCGGAGACATAATGATGTTTTTTGCTCTATCAACAAGTGCCATAGAAAGTACTCCTTTAAATAATTAAGTTAGTAAAAGTCTGTCAAACGAATATATGACATATTTGGGCAAAATCCAAATGTTATTTTTGTTGTCATTTTAGACCGCAACTTGCTCCCTTGGCATTTCGTTATTTCCATCCAATGTCAGATACTACTTCTTACCGAACCCAAGAGCGGACTTCGAAACTCGAAACCGCTTTGGCAAAGCGCCAGCCGACACTTGCTGTTGTGCTTGAAAACGTACACGATCCGCATAATATAGGTGCTATCCTACGTTCCTGCGATGCTGTAGGGGTAATGAAAGTTTGCATGGTCTATACCATTGAGGAGCCGCCGAAGCTTGCAAATACCCCTGCGGCGTCGGGAGTCATAAAGTGGCTTGAACTCGAGAGATTTACGTCCATCAAAGCATGTTTTGATAAGTTGCGCGGTGAAGGATTCCAGATACTTGCCACAAAAGTGGATCCTGAAGCGAAAGAACTCTATGACTACGATCTCTCTATCCCTACTGCACTTGTCCTTGGGAATGAACACCGTGGGATTTCTGACGACGCGGCGAAACAATCCGACGGACTTCTCTATATACCGATGATGGGTATGGTTGAAAGCTTGAATGTTTCGGTAGCAACGGCGGTCAGTCTTTTTGAGGCAATGCGTCAGCGTATGGCAAAAGGTATGTATGACCTACCGCAACTTCCACCCGAAGCAATGCGTTCAACACTTGCCGAGTGGCTTCAGAAATAAATTAACTACATACGATTGGACGGTCTTTCCTTACAACTTGATTCCGGTAACATTCTTCTGCTGGTTGCTGCACTTGCGGCAGGGGTAGGTTTGTCAATTTGGACATATCGTCGCACCGTACCGAAGACCTCAAATACAAAACGACGCATCCTCATTGCTCTTCGGTCACTAGCGATAGCGATCGTTATCTTTACGATATTTCAGCCTGTTCTATCGCTCACAAAAAGAACAGAACTTACTCCGGAGATAGCCATTGCTCTTGACCGCTCACGATCTATGCAATTGCCGCAATCAGGTGATGATACATCCGAAGCGAACTCACGACGAAATGCCATGCTTGAAAGTATCAAACAGATACTGCCTGATGCACATACTACCAAAGACATCATTTCATTTGGTTTTGATGAACGAGCAGATATTATTCCGTCATCATACGAATCTTTGAAGGCCACTGGTGTAACGACAGATATCTCTGCTCTTTTTACTTCAATACAAGAGAAGACAAAAGAAAAGAATTTCGGAGCTGTCATCCTGTACTCTGATGGGGCATTCACTGCCGGTGCAAACCCTATCTATGCGGCAGAAAAACTTGGGGTCCCTGTCTATGCTGTTGGTCTTGGTGATTCAACTGAGCGACGTGACGCTGCGGTCACCGATCTCTTTACAAGTGAAGTGGCGACTGTCGGTGTTGCACAGCCGGTCGATGTGAATCTGCGTATCACAGGAGCTTCACAAGGTGAGAAGGTTAGAGTTACCATTACAAGTGACGAGGGTATTATCGGCGAGGAAGACGTAGTAGTTCGTGATGGTCAGAATGATTACACTGCGACCTTCCAATTTACACCTAAGAAAGAAGGCACAGTAAAGCTGACCGCAAAGGCAAGCAGTTCCCTTGGTGAGACTACAGAGAAAAATAATCTGCGGATCAGTTACGTCCGTGTGTTAAAAAATACATTTCGTATAGTTCTCCTTGCCGGCGCACCGTCGAGCGATGTGTCATTCATCCGTAATTTTTATTCCGGAAGAAAAGAGATCGAGCTTGTAACCTACATTGGTAAGCAGGGTGCAGAATTTTATGAAGGAAAACTTTCCCGAGAGAAAGTGAACAGTGCTGACCTTGTCATCCTTATTGGGTACCCGATAGCCGAGACGACACCTGAGCAGATGAGTATTGTCAAACGGCTTCTTGTCAGTGAATCACGCTCGCTGTTATTTATCCCATCACGTCAGGTCGATTATGGAAAACTTAAAGACCTTGACGATGCACTACCTTTCTCACTTGCAAATACTCGTATCTCAACAAACGAGATAAAGGTATCAGCTGCGCTTAACCCTGCAAAAGCCGATGATCCTATCATGCGCTCCGGAAGTGATAGAGGCGAGGAGGCAACAAAATGGGAGGGGCTTGCACCACTTATCAAAACAGAAACAAATTTTGCTGCAAAGCCCGAAGCAGAAGTTCTTGCAGAGGCATCAATACAAGGCGTAAAACTTGGGCAGCCGCTTATATTATCACGTCGCTTAGGGCGCTCTCGACAGATCGCATTCACGGGCTATGGACTTTGGCAGTGGAAGCTCGTCTCCTTCGGTAGAGAGAAAGCATATCGTTCGCTATCGCGAACAAAGGACTCATCATCTGCATTGAGTGCGTTAGATATTTTCCTCGGGAATGCAACGCGTTGGCTCGTTACTCGTGATGACCAGAAACGAGTCCGTATTGCCCCGACACGTAAGCTCTATGAAGCAGGTGAGCGAATCGAATTCACAGGACAAGTTTACGATGAGAGTTTTCTTCCTGTTGACGGAGCAATTGTCTCGACAAGAATTTCAGGCGAATCATTACCTACTACGGTAGATGTAACGCTTGAACCACTTGTAGGTGGGCGGTATGCAGTGCGTTTACCTCAAGGACTTCCGGCAGGTGATTATGTTTATTCAGGCGAGGCGAAGAAAGACGGGAAGTCGCTTGGTACTGATGGCGGAAGATTTAATGTGGGTGAATACTCTGCCGAATTTGCCGAGCCCCGTATGCGAAGCGATGTACTTCGTGCACTTGCGGAAAAAACAGGGGGAAAGTTCTATACTCCTGCTACAGCTGCGTCACTTCTTACTGACATCAAAGCGAATCCCCGCTTTCGAGCAAAGATGGTCGAGGATAAGACTGATCATGAAGCAAGAAATGCTTGGCAATTGCTTGTGATTGCCGTATGTTTGTTCGCGACTGAATGGTTTATTCGCAAGCGAGTCGGAATGTTATAATACTTTTGAATGAAACAGGCAGCTATTATCTTCATTCTTCTTTTTGGTTTGAGCAGCATCTCACATGCTCAAGCTGACTCGCTCGCCTCAAAAGATCAGTCCCGTCACTTCATTATGCCGACTGCAAAACCGATACAAGGTGGGTATGCAGGTGTCTGGGAGTTAGCATTTGTACAGGCAGGGTATGGCTTTGGCGATTTTCTTTCTTTCTCAGGCGGTATCACCTTAATGCCGACGGTCTCAATGAAATCACAAGTCGGATACTTACAAGCAAAAGCAACATTAGCCGATGAGAATGGTGTGGCTTTTGCTGTAGGTGTGAACTACCTTCGTCTGACAAGTGAATACCCTTACATTCATGGATTCGTCTCTGCAACTGCAGAACAGCAGGATGAGACACGATACACCGGGTTCATGTTTTACAAGTTTTACGGTGAAGAATATCCGATAGTTGATATTTACCCTTATGGCAGCTTTTCATTTTCGTAC
>DATDEW010000264.1:0-2539 GCA_036522935.1 Kapaibacterium sp. (SeqCode) | reverse complement strand
CTCAAGATTTTTATAGTCTGATTCGATCGTAGGTTTATGTGCAGGTACTTTCGAAATGAACTTAATGATCTGATAACCGAACAGGTTTTTCGAGAGAGCTATCTTTGTTGGCTTTGAAACGTCGCCGACACTCATCATCTCCACAAGATTCTTCTGTTCGGGAGAAAGATCTTGCAATCGTACTTTGCCAAGATCGCCGCCGGAGTTCTTTGTCTCTCCGTCATCAGAATACTGTTGTGCAAGCGCAGCAAAATTTGCACCTTTGAGAATTTCCTCACGCAAGCTATCAAGTAAATTCCGAATAGAATCTTCTTCTTGTTTTGAAGCTGTTGGCTTTAAGAGTATCTGTGCTACACGTATCTCTTCTCCTTTACGCTCAAGTAGTTTAATGATATGGAATCCCTGATCTGTCTCGATAAGATTCGATATCTCACCTTCACGGAGTACGAAAGCTGCTGCTTCAAAATCAGGAAGGAACGTACCGCGGGGGTACGGCCCACCAAGATCTCCGCCGGATTTAGCTGTTGAATGCTGCGAGTATTTCTCTGCAAAAACTGAAAAATCCGCTCCCGCTCGGAGTGAATCGATCAGCATCCTACCTAATGCCTTTGTCTTTTCTTTTTGGTCGATCTGCGGACGAACATATTTAACGATCGTAGCTAATTCAACTTGAGGCGCAACTTCCGGGAGACTGTCTTTGTAATCTTCATAGAACAGTTCTACATCGTGCTTTGAGACCGTTGCATTTGGTGAGAACTTCGTCATACGAAGCTTCTCAATAAGGATCGATTCTCTAGCACGATCACGATAATCAGGCGAGCTTTTTATCTCCGAAACAGATTTCCCGAGCTGCTTTTCAAGATTATCCTTACCACCGGCTTGGCGCTCAAACATCTTGATCTGTTCCTCGATGCGCTCATCTATTTCTTCCTCAGATACACTTATTGAATCCTGTTCTGCTCTAACAACAAGGACCTTCTGATCTATTTCTGATTCGAGGATGCTCTTACGGAGCGTTGACATCTCAGCAATTGACAAGTCACGCATTCCCTGCTGGTAGCGCATTAATTCAACTTGAGCATCTATCGAGGACTTGAAGATCGGGTACTTCCCTACAATAGCAACGACACGATCAAGTTTATCACCCTCTCGAACCGTAGTGCTTTGACTGAAGACCGTTGTGGCAGTCATAATAACTACCGCAACAAGAAGAGAAAAACGTGTTTTTAGGTACATGATTTACTGTACGCCTGGTTCTGCTTTACGTTTCTTCCACTCTGTCTCAAGAGCGGTCACATTTAACTCCCTCTTGTACTTACTGCGAAGCTCCTGAACCCACTTCAGACGAAGTTCTGATGAAAGGTCATCCTGATACTGGCTTGCAACTTCTTGCTTGGCTTCTTCAAATGACTTTTGAGTAATAGGAATTCGTTTATTTACGCGAACAATTGAATACCCAGCTTGAAACTCAAACGGCGGCTTAATATCATCGACCGGGAAGCCAAATACCTTCTTCGCAATGTCATTCTCGTCCTTTTGCATTAAACCCCAGCGACCAGACTTGCTCTTAAAACCAGGTCGTTCGGTATGAATAGCTGCAAGTGAATCAAAACTCTCACCATCAACGATACGCTTGTAGAGAGCACTTGCCAATGAATCGCTAAAAATGTAGATCTCAGAGACATCAATACGCTCCGGCCACATATATCGTGCTTTATTCTCTTGATAATAGACGCGTTCCTTTGTGCTATCAGGAGATACTTTCGACCATACCTTCTTGTTCTCCAGTTCGAAGAGCATGATGCCGTTCTTATAGTCCTCCATGATCTTGCCGAAATCAGGATACTTCGATTCAACGTTCGCAGCCGCAAGCTGGAGGGCTTCGTCATCAAGCATCTTACTTAAGTAATCATAGAGAGAGTTTCGTGCAAGCGGATACCCAGGCTGTGCATTAAGAGAATCAATAAACCCTGCGATAGTGCGCTTGTTCTTATTGATCTCAAAAAGCCCTAGTGCGCGCTCTCCTATAGTAAACTTTGCAGACCAATTGGAGTCAAGCGACGTGCGTGACGAATCTACGCGGGACATGAAGATGTTGAACGTAGAAGTATCTACTTTAGCACCAAATTGACTTCGGTACTCCGCCATTTTACGAGTTTTATCTTCATTGAAGAAGTAATTTTTATAGATCTTCTTTAACTGATCTTTTTCTTCTTCATAACTCTTTGTCGGCAGCGACGCATCGCGTCTGATGATATGATATCCGAATGTTGTACGAACGATCTCTGAGGTTTCTCCATCTTTTAATGCATATGCCGTTACATCGAACGACTTTTCTGCACGTCTGTCTTCTCTGTTAATGACCCCCATATCACCGCCATTAGCAGCGGTATAGCGATCTTGGCTTGACTCACGAGCAATTTTTTCAAAGTCACCGCCGGCGCGAAGAAGTTTTAGTATGCTGTCTGCCTTTTGAAAATACTTTATAGTATCAACTCCCTTAACATCTTTGTTTAACGAGATCAAAATGTGATGTACT
>DATDEW010000263.1:0-5258 GCA_036522935.1 Kapaibacterium sp. (SeqCode) | reverse complement strand
GAATGCAATGTAGATAAGGTATGCCAGCCCGAAGCGCATTGCTGCGAAGAGGATAGAGGATACATCAGCCAGAGCGTTTTGTGTTACGGCAAAGGTCGTCCCCCACATGATCGTGAGAGCCGAGAGCATGATGACTGCCTTATCCTTTCTTGCTTTTTTTTCGTCGTGGTGCAACAATTATTACCCTTCGGCGTAGCTTTTTAATGACTTTGCTGATTAATACAAGTGTAGATCGAGTAGTGTTGTTCCTTTTATGTGGGAGCGACAGGTGAATAGAATAGATGAGTAATAATAATTTCACGAACATTTCTTTTCCCTGTGAGCGATATGGTACCAAGAGAACATGAGCTTCGTCGTCTGCGAGACGAGATAGATTCGCGCCGTAATGCGATCCATCAGATACTCTCTGATAGTAATGGCGAGTCACCTCTGCCCGAAGACCTCTCGCATGAAACACCAACGACGATACCACCTGAGCATGTAGAGTTCTTTAAGCGGCTTTACAGGCATACAGACCTTGAGTCTATCAGAGAAATGACAGGTACTCACTCTGATGAGATTAACAGAGAGCTCGCAGAACTAGCGGAGCCGCTTGAACTCCTGACACGGACTGCCCTTGATGCACATGCCCGAGCAAGTGAGGATGTAACGAATATCCCGCAAAGCCGCCCCGAAGTCAAACGCGAAACCTATAACAGGTTGCTTTCTGCAAAAGAGGAAATAGATACACACTTCGCGAGCGAACTCTCGATCGTGCATCTATCAAAGATAGCATGTCTATCACAATTTCATTTTCTTCGGCTTTTTAAACGAGTCTTCAAAGTAACTCCGCATCAGTATATCATCCGTAAACGCCTTGAACGTGCATGTGTTCTGCTTATTGATACCGATATGCAGGTAAGCGAAGTCAGCCAGAAGGTTGGCTTCGAGTCTCATGGCTCATTCACTACGCTTTTTAAGCGCGTCTATGGTGTTCCACCTGCCCAATACCGCTTTAAGCCGCAATCTCCAAATAGCAGTATTGAAGAAGGATAACTTTTTTCTGATTCGTATGTTTGTATTTTACTAATTTAAATACTCATGTACGAACTCTACGCAAACCCTGAAATAGAAGCACTCCAGCAGGAGATCGTCCAAAAGCGGATGAAGATCATCGAGCTTTTGAAGGCGAACCCGACGGCGCTCACGAAAAACTACAAATTCATGGATAGCCAAAACCTTCCCATTGGTATTGGCGACCTATTCGGCGATAAAAAAGACCTCATTGTTATTCATAACATGGGCAAAAGCTGTCGCTATTGCACATTGTGGGCAGACGGTATTAACGGTGTTGAACATCATCTAACAAATAAAGCTGCATTCGTGGTTGTTTCGCCCGATACTCCGGAAGTCCAGAAGGAATTCGCCGCAAGCCGCGGCTGGAAGTTCACTATGCTTTCTGATAAAGATAGAGAGTTCTCGTTGGATATGGGCTTTGGGAAGATGAGAGAAGGGAAGTTCTATGCACAGCCCGGATACTCAACATTCCAGAAGCAAGATGACGGCACCATCAAACGTATCGGTTATGATGAGTTTGGTCCGGGGGATATGTATTCAGGCATCTGGCATGTCTTTGATCTGCTCGGCGAAGGGGCGGGCGATTGGGAGCCGCAATACACATACTAAACTGCCATGAAACATCTACTGTATGTAGGACTGCTTGCAGTTTCGAGTATGCAGATATGTAGTGTCCAGACAATGACGGCAAGGCCATGCTGCGCCGAAAAGTACTCGGAATGACAGATGCAGTCAGATCCTCGTAAACGAAAAAAATCGATATTACCAAGAGTGATCACAACAGAAGATACTCGACTTCCTAAATAACAAAGAGCCGCTCATTACTAATGAGCGGCTCTTGTGTTTACATGCGCAATGTCAAAGAGATCAGCGTATTGTTGATCTACTTGCCATTGAGCTGTACATGTTCTGCAGCACGATATGCCCGGTTGACCATAGAGCGATCAACGACATGGAAAAGCGAGTGCTCGTCCATGCTCATAAGCACAGTGCCACATGCGATAGTATCGAGATGTTCTTTATCCGACCCGCGCTTGAAGTCACGTGGGTCAATACGCGCGACAGATTCCGGTATCTCTACCGTATGTCGGCGGTGAAGAGCATCTGCTATCTCATAACGATACAAACCAATGAGGTCTTGTCTTGATATTAGATTAATGTAATCAATCATAGTGTGCTCCTTTCCGTTCGTTAAAGTGAATTACCAATCTAAGCAGAAAACCAGGCATAGAGTTCAGGCAATCGGGTTATGGGAATGTTAATTTTCAGATAAGGCTTTTCACTTCCAAACCCGTTTCGCTTCGTATTTTCGCTGTTCAGACTTTAACAGATAGTATTTTATGGAAAGAAGATCTTTTCTCAAAGGCGCACTTGCCGGAGGTGCGCTAGCACTTACCGGGCTAGATACCCGATTTGCTCGTGCTGCACGCACCGCTGCACCTGCCGGACTTAGCAAACCCTCCGCTTCCGAGCAAGCACTTGCCGACACGATCATTGCTTACGCAAAAGAAAAAGGCGCGATGTATTGTGATATTCGCATTTCACATTATTTACGTCAGGGAGTAAGCGCACGAAATAATATCATTACAGGTATTAGCGATTCCGATTCGTATGGCATCGGTATCCGTGTCATAAAGGACGGTACATGGGGATTTTCTTCCACACGCAATGTAACTGAAGACAGCGCAAAGCGTGCATGTAATGAAGCGATACAGATAGCAACTGCGAATGCAAAACTTCAATCATCACCTGTTGAGCTTGCTCCCGTCGAAGCAATTACAGCAGAATGGAAGACCCCCATTAAGAAGAACCCCTTCGAGGTATCATTCAAAGAACGCGCAGAGATGCTTTTGAATATTCACGGGATCGCACTCGGTGCAAATTCAGGCGGGAAGAAGATACTCGTTACATCGAACATGGATTCCGTTCGTGAGGAGAAGTTCTTTGCATCAAGCGAGGGCTCTCGCATCTGGCAGGAAGTAACTCGTATCAATCCTTCTACCTGGATAACAGCAAGTGACCTCGCTAAAGGCGAGTTCGCATCCCGTGCGCTCTTTGTTCTTCCGCAAGGGAAAGGCTATGAATACGTGGAGGAGTATCCGTATAAAGAAGAGATAGCTGAGGCAGTATCCGAAGCAAGTGAGAAAGTATCGGCTCCAAGTGTAACGCCTGATGAGTATGATCTCATTTTGCACCCCACGCATCTTTGGCTTACAATCCACGAAAGCATCGGTCATCCGACAGAACTTGACCGTATCATGGGCTTTGAAGCGAACTTTGCCGGTACAAGTTTCTTACAGCAAGATAGGATAGGACGATATACATATGGAAGCGAGTTAGTGAATATCGTTGCCGACAGGACGCAAGCAGGCGCACTTGCAACGGTTGGATATGACGATGATGGGTGCCCTGCAACCGAATACTCACTCATTGATAAAGGCGAACTTGTTAGCGCTCAAACCACTCGCGAACAAGCGAAGTACTTGAATGAGACGAAGTCACATGGCGAGAGCTATGCACAAGGTTGGTCGAACGTGCCGTTCCAACGTATGCCAAACGTAAGTTTGAAGCCGAACCCCCTTGCGACATCGCTTGATGATATCATCAAAGAAACATCGAACGGAATATTTATCAAGGGTAACTCAAGCTTCTCGATAGATCAACAGCGATATAATTTCCAGTTCACAGGTCAGGTCGCCTATGAAGTCAAAGAAGGAAAGATAACACGTATGCTTCGTGATGTTGCTTACCAGTCACAGTCAACTCCGTTTTGGAAGAAACTTGACATGCTCGGTGATGCAAGCACGTATATGATTGGCGGTTCGATGTATGACGGCAAAGGTGAGCCGATGCAGTCAAACCCTGTTTCGCATGGTTGCCCGGTAGCGCGTTTTCGCAAGATCAACGTCATCAATACCCGCTCACAATCAGCGAATGCTCGCAGCGGAATGCTTCACCACGAAGATTAAGTAGTCAGTAAGAATATAATTTGTAATCCTATGGCAATCAGTAAAGACATTATATCGGCACTTGAGTTAGAGAACCTCTCGAAGAAGATCATCAGTTTCTCGAAGGCAGAGTGGTGCGAGGTGAGTATTAATTCCGAGCACTCTGCAAATCTTCGCTTTGCCGCGAACACGGTCACGACAAGCGGTTCGTCCGTAGATACGAGCGTAAGCATCACGTGCGCGAATGGGAAAAAGTCAGGCACTGTCTCAACAAATGATCTATCCGAAGACGGACTCAAACGTGCTGTTGCCCGCGCGACAGAGATAGCTTCGCTTGCACCTGATAATGAAGAACTTGTAGGACCACTTAGTGAAAAACAAAAGTATTTGCGTAGCGGGCAGTTCGATTCTTCAAGCGCTGATGCCGAGTACTCTTCGAACGAACGTTCGCGAATCGCCGACCAAGCGATCAAAGAAGCGAAAGCACGCCAGCTTATTGCATCGGGATTTCTTGAGTCGACAACTTCCAGATTCTCATTTGCAAACTCAAAAGGTATTTTTGCGAACGACCAAAAAACACGAACAACCTTTTCAACAACGATCCGTAATGAGAAGGGGTCATCAAGCGGGTGGAATAAGAAAGCATCACATGCGATCGCCAGACTTGAAGCGAATATCGCCATTAACCGTGCCGTAGACAAATGCCTTGCATGGGATAGCGCGAAAGAATATGATCCGGGTGTCTATAAAGCGATACTCGAACCATCGGCAACAGCCGATATGCTTCAACAGCTTATATGGTCACTTGATGCGCGTGATGCCGAAGAGGGAAGAAGCGCATTCTCGCGGCCGAATGGCGCTACTGCTGTTGGCGAAAAACTTCTTGCTGATGGTGTGCGTATATATTCCGACCCGAATCACCCAATGGTACCTGCAGGTATTTATGCCGATAGTGGTCTCGCGGCAGGGCAGGTTGACTGGTTCGTTGACGGAAAACTTCAGAACATGCAGCGCTCACGTTACTGGGCGCAGAAGACAGGCAAAGCGCCGCAGCCGGGACCATCAAACCTTATTCTTGAAGCAGGCGGCTCCATGCTGCCCGAAGATTATTTAACGACCGTCAAAGAAGGATTTCTCATTACAAGTTTTTGGTATATTCGCGACCTCGATAACCAGACACTCTTAAAGACCGGACTCACGCGCGACGGACTCTATTACTTTGAGGACGGAAAGATAAAGCACGGCATCATAAAT
>DATDEW010000262.1:0-6508 GCA_036522935.1 Kapaibacterium sp. (SeqCode) | reverse complement strand
ATCTGGTCCCAGTATGTGTATTGGGCTGGTTCTTGGTTGAAGACTCGGAAAATGTCGATGTAGCCCAGATCGGATATTTTGTCTAACCATGCTCTTTCTTCGGGAAGGAATCCTGTTGTTTTGGAATTCTCTTTAGGACGGGCAAGATCGATCTCTTTATGGGCTGTATTAAAATCGCCTGTAAGGATGAGACGCTTACCGGCTTTGCGCTGCTTCTCCCAAATGGCAAGCATGTGGTCATAAAAATCAAGTTTGTACTTTACTCGCTCCGGACCTCTGCCGCCATTTGGATAGTAGATATTGTAGAAAATGAAGTCATCATACTCGGCGCATAGGACACGTCCTTCACAATCGAATAACGGTTCACCACAACCGGACGTAATTTTCTTAGGCTCTTTCTTCGAGTATATCGCAACCCCTGAATACCCCTTTTTCTCGGCGCTGCAAAAGTAAGAGTGATAGCCGGGAATATTTCGCAATGAATCGGAAAGCTGCTCGGGTTGTGCCTTTGTTTCCTGCAAACCAATAATGTCAGGCGACTCCGTTTTCACGTAGTCAAGAAATCCTTTTTTTTCTGCGGCGCGGATGCCATTGACATTCCAAGAGACGATCTTTGTCATACTTTTCTTGCTTCTTTATTAAATAGTTTACTTCCTAATGTAGAAACACCAATAACACTCAACGTGACCAAATACGGATCAACCTTCAATGCTCTGTGACGAGACTGCACAAAGAATATGACTGATACAGCCGTTGAGTACAAAAATAAGGTTAAAAGTAACGCGCGGACTCGTTTATCTTTCAGAGCGAACAACCCAAAAAATCCAAACACGAGTAAGAATACGGATG
This sequence comes from Kapaibacterium sp. (SeqCode), assembly GCA_036522935.1. GTDB lineage: Bacteria > Bacteroidota > Ignavibacteria > Palsa-1295 > Palsa-1295 > DATDEW01. The sequence goes on along the minus strand of DATDEW010000262.1, from coordinate 5,659 downwards.
CGGCACGATACGATACGATCATCCATGGTTCACTTGCTATATCACTACCGGCATATTCCCTGTGCCACCAGTGATAGAAGAATTTCTTCGTTGCCAGTACAAGTGCATCCCCCGGGTTATTTACAACCCACTGCTGCCCGATCTTCATCAAGTAGCTATCGGCATCAACATGCGAAGGGTGCGATTCAAAATACTTCTGTATAGAATCAAGTTGCGCTTTACCTTCAGGTGTTGATGCTTCTTGTTGGAATTCACCCGTTGCGTTCGGGTTATTTCCCATATAGAAATTGAACCCTGAATTCGCAGAAACAAATACGAACTTATCAAAGACCACATAATTACGTAGTGTCCACGGGGCAACTAAGATAATTGCGACAACAACGCTCAGAACATATCCTTTGAACTTCTCTTCTCGTCTTTGACCTGTCCATAAGAGCCACACTCCGAGAAGTACCATTCCAAGCATTATATCCGGCCGAAGCAATAACTGAACTCCTATAAGCAAACCAAACCAGCCCCAAGTAGATAACTTTGAGCTTCGGGATAGGTTATATAAGAACGAAATAGTCAGAGCGATCAGGAGTACGTTCAATCCATCAGGGTCGGGCTTTTGCGAAGTAAGCCAAAGAGGTAAATAAATAGCAAAAAGGAAGAAACCTGCAACAGCATTACCGACTGAAGTTTGCTTCTTAAAAAAATGATAGATTACAATATTTGCAGCATGGAAGAAAAGCAATCCCGCAACTTGACTAACGATAAGTCCGCCCCCAAGTTTCATGATTGCAAGATGGAAATAGACATAGAGCGGAGGGATGTAACAGGTAACTTCTGCAACGGTATCAAACGGATACGCATACATATATCCAAATCCGGCAGCAATGTTCTTTGCGATAAAATATGGTTCACCGATTCCAACGGTCGGGCGAAGCGTAAGAAGCTGGACTATGAAGATGAGAACCGAAACGCCGACAAGGACAAGCCATTCGCGTTTTGGAGTTCGCACAAGTATTTCAAGTTTATCGAACAACTATGAGAGTATCGGAAGTAAGAATAGTGATTCTTGATGAGTAAGCACTTCCTGTGCTGATGCAGAAACAAATTCACCGAAGCATTCCTCGTAACGAACACGAACAAGTTCTGCCGCTGGATCTACTGCATCGCGTAACTCAACGCGAACGTAGTTCTCGGTAAATCCATGTTGTTTACCGTCAGTTGAATGCTCAATGAGTACAACACCTTCGTTACCGATCTGTGAGCGACAGAACTCCTGTCGCTTTTTTTCAGAAAGAATACGAAGCATTTCATTGCGTTCTTTGCGGCTTCCCTTTTCAACGCGTTCTTTCATACCTACTGCTTTTGTGCCGGGACGCTCACTATAAGTAAAGACATGAAGGTAGGAAATATCAAGTGAGTGAATAAAATCATAACACTCCCTAAACTCTTCATCCGTTTCACCGGGGAAACCAACAATGACATCAACACCAATACCCGCATGCGGCATGGCGCGTTTGACAGCCTCTATGCGAGAGCGATATAACTCCTTTGTGTAACGGCGCTGCATAAGTCGAAGTATCTTCGCAGAACCTGACTGAAGAGGAATATGAAAATGCGGACAGAATTTATTACTCCTTGCAACAAGAGCAATGATCTCATCGGTCAAGAGATTCGGCTCGATAGAACTGATCCGAATACGAGCAGTAACATCCGAGCTTGCTTCAAGAGCAAGAAGTAACTCGTAAAAACTTGTACCTGTTTTTACTCCGAAGTCTCCGACGTTGACACCTGATAATACTATTTCCTTAAAGCCATCACGAGAGAGACTAATTGCCTGTGTAATGACCTGAGCTATTTCTGCAGAACGTGATTCACCTCGCGCCATCGGTATCGTGCAATACGAGCAAGTGTAGTCACATCCATCCTGTACTTTTAAGAATGCACGAGAGCGCTCCTCCTTGTCGGCAGTTGCCGCAAGATGATACTCCAGCGCTTCTTCGATAGGTGATGAGTAGATATGAGGCGCATCGAACTTTGTAAAGCTCGGAACGTGGTCGAAAATGGAAAATTTTTCCTTTGCGCCAAGGACAACATCAACACCTTCAATACTTGCAATTTCTTCCGGGCGAAGTTGGGCATAGCAACCGGTCACTGCGATAAAAGTATTCGGATTCTCCCGAAGGACACGCCGAACGACCTGCCTACATTCACGTTCAGCATTTGCCGTAACCGAGCAGGTATTAAGTAAGAACACATCAGCATTCTCACCGGCGGCAAGCTCCCATCCGCGCGATCGAAACTGCTCGACAATGGTCGAGGTCTCGGCGGAATTTAGCTTACAACCCAATGTATGTGCAGAGATACGCATAACGGCTCGTTAAACGATTGTTTTAGGGGATTTGTCCCATTTCCGAGGTGTTCTTCTTCACCTATGAAACCTACTGCACACAATATCGAGACCTCTCGAACAGCCCGTTACTACTCCCTCGGTTCATTCGAGGCCGTAAACGAGTTATGGATATGCTTGCATGGCTATGCCCACAGAGCGGAAATATTTATTGAGAATTTTCGCCCTATAGCCGCTGATGACCGCCTTTTTATAGCCCCGGAAGGTCTTTCTCGCTTCTATACAAGAGGTTTTGGTGGTACGGTCGGGGCGTCATGGATGACCCGCGAAGACAGGGAAAATGAGATCAAGGACTATGTGATCTATCTCGAGAAGCTCTATAAAGAAGTACATGCCAAATGCAGCTCAAAGCCAACTAGAATCGTCTTATTGGGTTTTTCCCAAGGAGTCCCGGCAATACTTCGGACAATAGCGGAAACCGTTATTAAGGCAGATGAAATTGTGATGTGGTCAGGTGATGTGCCGCGAGACCTTAACTTTGAAGGATTCATTTCAAATGCAAACGACGTCAGGAAATGGCTACTCTATAGCAAGACCGATCCGCTTGTCAGGCAAGAGATATACTCTGAAACAGAGACTCTTTTGAAGTCACACTCTATCAACTATGAAGTGCTTCATTTTGAGGGTGGGCATGAAATACCGGAGACGGCTCTTAAAGAATTACTGAGTAGGTTCTGAATAAGTGGAATTCCCCTGCCTGTTTCGTAGTTGTAGCAACCCGAATTTTCTGATTGAATAAGTCCGAAGTAGGGCCCTTAGCTCAGTTGGTTAGAGCAGTCGACTCATAATCGATTGGTCGCAGGTTCAAGTCCTGCAGGGCCCACTACCTAAATATGCCGAACGAACACCCTTTTGCCCAACCCCATGAGTACTGGATGCGCTTCGCATTCCAGGAGGCGGAGAAGGCATTTGCAGAAGATGAGGTCCCAATCGGATGTGTGATCGTTAAGGATAATGCCATCATCGGGAGAGGTCATAACCAAACCGAACAATTCCATGACGCTTCCGCCCATGCGGAAATGATCGCGATCACTGCAGCCTGTTCGACCATAGAATCAAAATTTCTAACCGATGCAACGCTCTATGTTACGCTTGAGCCATGCCCGATGTGCGCAGGAGCGATAGTCTTGGCACGATTGGAGAATGTTGTATTCGGCTCCTATGACCCAAAAGCGGGAGCTTGTGGTACACTTTTTACTATCACGGAAGATAAACGATTAAATCACCAAGTTCACACCATTGGCGGTGTGATGGATGCTGATTGCTCTATGATACTCAAAGAGTATTTCCGAAAGAAGCGATAGTTTTAGAATGGTCTCTGGAATCTGAAGAAGAATCTTGCCTGCTCGACCTTATCGGTACGCCAGCTCCAGCCAAGTTCGATTCCTGATACATGACCAATACCAAATCCGATGTTATAGATTATGTTCGGTGAATTGTCCCCACCAAACCCGCTGAAGACACTGCTGGAATCCGTTGCCGTATTGATATACCCAAAATCATTCTTGATAAGAAGCTGGACATTCTCCTTTTGGAATAGAGTGGAAAGCGAAGCCAAATTGATGCGAATTTCCGTGTTCAATAGCGCCATTCTGTTTCCGGCATACTCTTTATTCTTGAAAGCAGGTAGCGAGGAAGGTCCGCCAATATATTGGAGCTTCTGGATCGGTGCATCACCAACACCTGCCTCAAGGCGTAAGCGAGAATCAATATTTATTCCAAAGATGACCGGCTGGAAATGACGGACATCAATAATGTATCTTTGGAATGACGCGTTCAAATCAGACATATCACCGAACTCAAGTTCTACCTGATATGATGTTCCCTGTCTCGCCTCGATCGTTACCTCATCATCGAAGAGCGTATGACCATCAATATAATCATTACTTGCACGTTCTGCCTGATATGTCAATACTACGGAGTTCATCTTGCCTTGAGTGATAGCCGGGTTTTCAGGAAGGCGCTTGTTTCCGCCCCAACGTCCATAAAACACTCGTTGGTACTGGTCATAGTACATATCACTACGGTACTGGACCTGGACTTCATCGTTCTTGAACGGACGATATGCAAGCTGCACATTCCAACCTTCTATCTTAAAGTAATCACGGAAGTCTTCTCGCACTAAGAACGCATACACGGCATTTTCGAGACGCTCAGTGCGCCAATGATCTTCGGTCGTAGTAACATTATGGTATTCTGCCCCCATAGCGATCGTCGGCACACTAATAAATCGCTTGCGAGTAACTCCGTCATCAGTTGGGCGCAGCGGTGAAAGTGGGATACGGAATTCTCCGCCGATAACTGACTGACCTTTATCTTCTGTGAACCCTATACCGATGCCGCCTTTTAAACCAAACTCATCATATTGACCAAAATCAACATACTTCCCTGTCCCGATACCAAGGAAGAAACCATTGACACGGTTAAAGTCTATCATTGAGAACGGCTCAAGGTAACGAGTGATCTGATTTACCGGAGGGTCAGTAATGAGGAAGTTCATCGAGTGACGTTTACGGAGCTTCAGTCCGCCCGTTGAAAATTCTGCTACAAGTGAGTCCTTTGTCGTATCTACTTGCGGAAAATCCATCTCACGAGACAGATTAAACGGATTGTCTAAAAAGTGCTGAAACTGCCGGAAAGAACGCGAAAGATCAAATGCCTTAGAACTGTCCCCACTACCAAGATCGATATGAATTGGCTGCGGTTCATCAGATGAAGCGGGATTTGACTGATCGTAGGAATATAATGTCTGCGCAAATGAGCAAGATACCAGAAGCGAGAGAACTGCAAAAACGGTAGCGACTTTCTTCATATTGTCTTCCTACTTTGGTGATTCTACAAAGTTACGAGGAGTAACATCCGATGTTACAGATAATCTCATCTATAATTTGCCAATCACCGAACGCAGCCGCGTTTGGAAGTAAACAAACTCGGGAAGTTTTAGTATCCAGAAAAGCACATAAGTAACAAGGAAATAAATTACGGCAGAGACTGCGAGTCTCAAGAGTGTTGGTAATGAGAAAAGCAGCGTTTGATCAAGATACCATATAAAAACAGCAGAGATGCTTGTCAACGCTACAATTCTAAGCATTGAAACATAGCGAATTGAATTGCCAATATATTTTCTCGCGAAGTAGTCTTCTGTCGCACATGCAAGCATATTACAGGTGTTCGTGCCAATGATAGCCCCAATAACACCGTAGTACTTTATGAGAAAGAAATTACCAACGAGATTAATAACTCCCCATGTAATCCTCG
>DATDEW010000261.1:0-7669 GCA_036522935.1 Kapaibacterium sp. (SeqCode) | reverse complement strand
CAAGAAATGGCCATGCGATACGAAATACTAAGAAGAGAATACCAAGTACAAGAGCAGTGGCAACCAGCACATAGGCAAAAGAAAATGTTCTTTTTACTTCTTTCTTTTCAACCTTTGATCTATTATTCTTAGGAGTTTCCTTCCCGTGGCCTATCTTTAGATTTCTACTAAGAATTATGGATGCAATACCAGCCAACGACAAGGAAACACCAACCCATGTAGGAAGATAATGGAGAAGATTGACTCCCCATAACTCGGGTACATCTGTAAAGAGGAATACTAATCTAAAGACAACGAAAATAGCCAAACTCGAAAGTAAAAGAGTGAGAAGCTTTGTCTCATTCTTACTCTCGTTTGTAGCCGAAGATTGATTTGGCACTTGACTCAAACTTTTTTTTCAAAGATACGAAGAAATTCATACATCCTCTCCCCAAATGTGTCGCCTTGCTTCATGTCGCCGGTGTCGTAGCCTTTTTTGAACCAGTACATTCTTTGCTCTGAGGTGCCGTGGGTGAAGGCGTCGGGGACTACGTGACCTTGCGACTGTTTCTGGAGGCGGTCATCGCCGATGGCATTCGCGGCGTTCAGCGCTTCTTCGATGTCGCCGGGCTCAAGGATGCTCTTTGTCGCGCCTGCATGATGTGCAAAAACGCCTGCATAAAAATCCGCCTGCAGTTCTAACTTCACCGACAGCTTGTTGTACTCTTTCTCCGAGAGCTCGGAGCGCATCCGCGCCATGTAGTCAGTAACGCCCAAGATCTTCTGGATGTGATGCCCGACCTCATGCGCGACGACGTATGCCATCGCGAAGTCGCCCGGTGCGCCGAAGCGCTCGGCGAGTTCATCATAGAACGAGAGATCGATGTAGACCTTCTCATCGCCCGGACAGTAGAACGGACCCGTCGCCGCGCTTGCGGAGCCGCATGCTGATTCTGTCGAGCCCGTAAAGAGCACAAGAGTCGGTTCGCGGTAGGTGTCACCCATCTTGGCAAATATCTTATGCCATACATCTTCGTTATCGGCAAGGACAACTTTTACAAATGCAGCAGCTTTGTTCGATGCTTCAGTTTGTACCTGCGCTGACCCCGGACGTGCCGGACCAACCTGCTGCATGACCTGCTCAGGGTCACCGCCCAAGAGCATTACAATAATGGCGATGATTATTCCGCCGATACCGCCGCCTACTGCCATACGTCCGCCGGACATTCCTCTGCGGTCTTCAACGTTCGAGCTTTCTCTTCTACCTAGCCATTGCATAGTCTGTGTTGGGGTTATCGGGTTTCAAATGTTTTACAATATGCTATTGTCTTGTCAATAGACGAAAGTAGTTCAGGTGAGAACCGTATTACTTCACCTGCAAGTGTAGGATAGTCACGGAGTGCATATTCATGAGCAATCTCATTTCGGAGTTCTCGTATCTCTTTGAAGGTACGGGTTGAGGAGATAATACCGCGCCCTTCTGCTTTATTGATAACGTCAATAAATGTTTTCGAGTCTTCGTATTCAAGTGTATCTATCAGACGAAATACTTTTTGCGTCAGTATATCGCTCACACGTGCGAATCGTGAAGTAAATGCATCAAAAACTTCAAGCTCTTCATCCGAATAATTTTCTTTAATGCCGATGAGTTTACATTTCTTTAACGATTGGGCAAGTTGGATACCGGCACGATTCAGACGAACCAGCATATCAGCTAACTCATCAAGCGCCTGTTGTTCTTTAACTGTTTTCATAGTGGCACTGCCTCAAGCTCTACTAACTTCCCGAAGTTGGTGCGGTCATCAGGGTCTTCGGCTATAATATCTATTTTCTGATCGCCAAGTTTATCTTTGAGTTCTATCTTTAGATGCCGTACGTTCTCGCGAGTGATCCCTTTACCAATTAGAAGCAGATCAATATCACCACCGCGACGCGTATCATCAGTTCGTGAACCGAACAAATAGACACTTGCCTTCGGCATGAGCCGTGCAATCGTGGAAAGGATAATGTTTCTTTCTATTTGTTCAAGACGCATATCATTTCAACATCGGTATATTCACCTTATGTTTCACTGCCATTTCTTTGGCTTTGTCGTATCCTGCATCTACATGACGGAGGATGCCCATTGTAGGGTCATAGGTGAGGCAGCGCTGGAGGCGCTCTGCTGCTTCAGGTGTGCCATCAGCAACGATGACCATGCCTGAATGGATGGAGTTGCCAATGCCTACGCCGCCGCCATGATGTAGCGATACCCATGTCGCGCCGCCGACAGCGTTCAGTGCAAAGTTCAGCACAGGCCAATCAGCGATAGCATCGGAGCCGTCCTTCATCGCTTCGGTCTCGCGGTTCGGGCTTGCGACAGAGCCGCAATCAAGATGGTCACGCCCGATAACGATAGGTGCTTTTACTTTTCCGGTGCGTACGAGTTCGTTGAAGAGCTGTCCTGCCTTGGCTCTGTCACCAATACCGAGCCAGCAGATACGCGCAGGCAAACCTTGAAAGTGAATATGCTTTTGTGCAAGCGGTATCCAGTTATGCAAGATCTTATCGTCAGGAAAAAGTTTTAAGAGTTCTCTATCGGTCGTATAAATATCTTCGGGGTCACCTGAGAGCGCAACCCAACGGAATGGACCTTTGCCTTCGCAGAAAAGCGGACGGATGTACTCTGGTACAAAGCCGGGGATGTTGAACGCATCAAGAGTGCCATTAGCTTTTGCTTCACCGCGGATGTTGTTGCCATAATCAAATGCAATTGCTCCCGCCTTTTGCATTGCAAGCATTGCTTCGACGTGTTTACTTATCGAGTCACGAGAGTGCTTTATGTATTCGGTCGGATCCTCTTCACGAAGTTTATCTCCTTCATCTTTTGTGTATCCGATAGGATAATAACCTCGGAGCGGATCGTGTGCACTTGTCTGATCAGTTACGACATCAGGTATCCATCCGCGTTTTACGAGTTCAGGTTCTATCTCTGCTGCATTACCAAGCAGAGCAACAGAGAGCGCGACCTTCTTTGCTTTTGCGTCTTCCATCCACGCTATCGCTTCGTCAATGCTTGCTGTCCACTTGTCACAATAACCGGTGCGAATGCGCATCTCGATGCGGCTTTGATCTATCTCGATACCAAGTATCGCCGCGCCTGCCATCTTCCCTGCAAGCGTCTGTGCGCCGCCCATTCCGCCGAGGCCAGCGGTCAGAACAGATACACCATTCATCGTGCCGCCGAAATGCTGACGAGCGCATTCCATGAATGTCTCGTATGTGCCTTGCACGATGCCTTGCGAGCCGATGTATATCCAGCTGCCTGCTGTCATCTGTCCGAACATCGTAAGTCCCTTTGCTTCGAGGCGGCGGAATTCATCCCAGTTCGCCCATGCAGGGACGATCTGCGAATTCGAGATAATGACTCGCGGTGCGTTCGTATGCGTCTTCAGTATGCCCACAGGTTTGCCTGATTGCACAAGAAGCGTCTCGTCGTTCTCAAGTTCTTTGAGCGACGCAACGATAGCATCGAAGCACTCCCAGTTACGTGCTGCCTTGCCCGAGCCGCCATAGACGACAAGCTCTTCGGGGCGCTCTGCTACGTCAGGGTCAAGATTATTATGCAACATGCGAAGCGCTGCCTCTTGCTGCCAGCCCTTGCATGAAAGTGTTGTGCCTTGTGGCGCGTGAAGTTCTACGTTACGTTTGAGAGTTGCCATACACTTTTCTTATAGATCGCCGCCGATCGGGCGGATAACAATTTCTTCAACAGCAGCACGTCTCGGTAGCTCGAGCGTTGCCATAATAGCTTGAGCTATATCTTCGGGCTGCATCATCTTCTCGTGAAATTTTTCTCGCTCTGCTTCACCCCACAATGGCGTCTCTGTTGCGCCCGGGAAAACAGAGATAACGCGGATGTTCTTGCCGCGAAGGTCTTCGCGCATCGAGTCCGTCATACCAAGCGCGGCATGCTTGCTGGTATTATACGCAGCGCCGTTCTTAAACGCTTTTTTACTTGCGATAGAGAGAACCTGCACAATATCACCGCTTCCCTTTTCAAGCATTCCCGGTATGACAGCTTTTGCGGCAAGAAAATATCCGATCACATTAATATTCATTACTGCATCAAATTCTTCAGTCGTTGTTTCGCTGAATGTGCTCCACGGTGAAATGCCTGCGTTGTTAATGAGGATATCCGGTGATGAACCGAATGACTTCAGTATCTCATCAATTGCGATCGCAATATCATCAGACTTTGACATGTCTGTTATCGTCCCGATAACTTCCCCGTCAAGTTCTTCGAGCATTGAGACAGCGGCGTTAAGCTTCGCCTCATCGCGTCCGCTCACGGCAATGCAGTATCCCTTTTCGGCAAATGCCTTCGCCACGGCAAGCCCGATGCCGCTCGTGCCGCCTGTGATCCAGACTATGGGTTTTATTTGAGTCATTTGGTCGGATAAAAACAAAAAGGGCGGACTAAAAGTCCGCCCTCTTGGAAAAGAGAATATTACTCTTACTTACTGATAACCATCTGACGAACGAGGCGGACATTGCCTGATTCGAGGATGTAAATATATGAGCCCGATGCGATATTGCTTGTCGAGACCATGATCTCATGCTTGCCCGAAGACACACGGCCTGACGTGAGTTCTTTAACCATCTTACCGGTGATGTCGGTAAGAATGATACGAACGTTCGCATCGCGTGGTGTTGAATACGTGATGGTCGTTCTGCCTGAAGCAGGGTTCGGAGCATTCTGCTCTAAGCTGAATCCTTCCGAAGCAGCAACCTCACGAACAGCATTGACCACGCCTGTACCAAAGAGGTTGATCGTAAGGAGTGTATCCTGACAAGGTCCGCCGCCCGGGAAAGTGATAAGTCCCGAATGAGTCGCAATAGAGCGTGGATGGAAAGAGAGAGTTATCTTTCCTGTTCCGCCTGCGGGGATCACATCATCACTCTTAGAGTCGATAAATGTAAACAAGCTATCAGGTGTAATGAACGGATTACTCATCACCCAGTCAGCATTACCTGTATTGGAAATTGTGATCTCAAACTCATTCGTATCACGTTCGGGTGTACCCGGAGCTGTTACATTTTCCGCCGCAGCCGGTGAAGCTATAACACCGATACCTGTGAGCGGAATATCTATAGTCGTAACATTCGGGGCAGTGAACCTAAGCGTTGAGTTCTTGATGCCTTTTGTTTGCGGAGCAAATGTTATAACATATAAAGCAGAGCCATTCGGTGCGACTGTCCCTGCGCCAATACGAGTTGCCGTGTAACTTTGGTCACCAATAAACTGTGTTGTATAGTTGGCAGGAATATCACCACAGTTCATGATAGAGATCGTATCAACAACATTTACTATGATACATGTCTTGAGACTATCAAAAAGAGTAGAATCGGTTGCCTGGGCACATGCAAGCAGCCCCTTAATATCAAGAGATGCAGAGAGCGAACTTATCCGTCCTTCTGAAGAACCAAGAATAGAAATGTTTGCAGGGCGTGAGCCGCGTACGCTTGGTGTGCCACAGAGCTGTGCAATAACTTGCGTGTTAGGTTTTATCACTTGTCCTTCGACCAAACCTGTGAAGGTATAATCACCTGCAGCAATACCAATGATATCAATATCAGTGATACGAATATCTTCTTCACCTGCATTACGAATATCAATAGAATGACATTTCGTCGTGCCAATGAGTGCGCTATCTAGGATACTCTTCGAAAGCAACGCCTGCGAGCTCAATCTGCCGAGCGGGGTGCCAATACCTGAAATACCAAACTCCTCGGTACTTGTATCTCTACGAAGATATGTTTCGGGGTTGATACCGTTATATCCATCATCAAGCCCGTCATAAGGTTCAAATGTTTCGGGGATATTCGTTGTATAACGAATACCTGCTACGCGTACACCTTTTTGCAATGGCTTGAAACATACAGTAACGTCTTTTGACTCGCCCGCGAGTATGTTTGTATCACTTCCGGTAAGACCGTAATAGGTATAATCACCGTCATTGGTCGTGAAATACTGCAGTTTAACGATAAGTGTATCAGAACCGGGATTACGAATGGTCATTGTTTGGCAAAGAGAGTCGCCCATCACAACCGAGTCAAAGAACATGTTTGGTCCTTGCACGAACTCGATACGAGGGATGATACCTACTCCCGTAAGGTCCATATCCTTTGTACCATTGACAGCATTACTTACCAAATGAAGCTCGGCGAGAGAAGATCCTTCTCTGCGGGCAAAGAACTTCACTTTGACAGTATCTATCTGACCGTACGCAAGCTGGGTGCTCGGGAGTCTTGTGATCTTGTAATAGTGAAAGTAGTCACCATCGATAAAGGTAGCATTCGAAAGCGATAAGATGCCTCCGCCAATGTTCTTGACTGCGAACTTTTGCTCAAGTGAATCACCGACCTTCACACGTACATTACGGAAAAGTCTGGTTGCCGTATTACCACCAACCGGAATGATCTCAATAGCTGTCTCTGCTGAAAATCCCGATACAGCAATATCTTTTGTAGCGCTATCAAGACCATTTGATTGAATGGTAACAATAGCCGGATATGATCCGGTAGATGGCGGTGTAAATCGAATACAATACAACGCACTGTCACCCGGGTTCAAGTTGGGAGGCAAATTTGGTACGGAGTATCCGTCAGGAGCAACACCACCAAAGGTTGCATTGCTAAAAGTCAGCGGTCCTTCTGTACCAACATTTTTTACCCATACGCATAACTCACGATATCCACCCGGACTTGACGTGTCAAACGCAAGAGTATAGGGAGGTCTGACAAGCAATTGTGCTGCAGGCATACGTACAAATGTATAAAGGACATTTGCGCTGATCGGATTATTTCCGGGAGCAATGTTCACGTTATTATTTGCCGAAACTACACTCTTTGTCGCGCTGCCACCATTTGGAGTGACAGAGAGGAAATTTGTCGTAGAGTTTGCAAACCCAATTGATGCAAGTGAATTACCGCATACGCCATTCTGCGGTCCACATGTAGCGCAATTATTCATCGACGCATAATAATACTCTATCGTACCATCCTCATAGAGTCTTGCCTGCACGGTGCCACGAGCACCTTTTGTGTAGACCGTTTCAAGGTCCTTCCATTCAACGACAAGGACACGGTTAGGAGCCGAGCCAAAAACTTTGTAATGTACTTTCGGCGCAACGCATCCCGCTTGGCTTCCTGTCATCGAAAGAGAATCCCAAAATGGTGCGATCAGCGGTTTGTTATACCCGGCAAGATTATTCTGGGTATACGTCAAGAGGGTATCGGTCCCGAGTGTAATGAGTCCGGATGTATATATCTGAAAATCCGTGTAGCCGATCGCATCAAGCTTGAAAGTAAACCCGATCGCCTTTGCACCGCTAAATGCAAAGAATCTGCTGCCACCACCAGATCCGCCCAACCAGACCTGTGTTGTTCCGGTTGACATGTCATATGCTGTGCCTGTGCTAACAGCAAGCGTATATTGCCGCGTCTCTGCGGATGCCGAACGTACCCCCAGAATGAGGACAAATAAAAATAGTAACGGTAGTATAATTTTTTTCATGTTCTAAAGGGATATAGAATAATAATAATAATAAAACAAACACACGTCATGCACCCTCTGCAAGAAGCAGCTACGAGGGGGTAGGTACATCGGTTTATACAACAGAAAAGGCGGACAAAATGTCCGCCTTTT
>DATDEW010000260.1:0-2037 GCA_036522935.1 Kapaibacterium sp. (SeqCode) | reverse complement strand
GTATCCGGTCGAGATGCGTTTGACGTTCTTACCGTCGGCAGTCATAGAAAATATCTGGTCGCATGAACCGCTCTTATCACCACGTGCCTGAAAGCTTAAGTGCTTTTCATCAAAGCTCCAATATGCTTCGGCATTCTCACCGGCAAAGGTAAGCTGCTGAATATTCTTGAAGTGTTTCTCGCGTGAGTCATATTTATCCTGCGGCAATGGCTTCGCGCCGGGGAATTGCTTTGCCATATCAACACCGGAGTTATCTTGTTTACCTTTTGGGATGATAACGCCTATCGAAGGAGAGACGAGCTTGTAAGTGCCATTCGATGCCGTATCAGATATTTGTGCCGATGCAATACGTGCGAAAACAATAAAAAAAGCGAGAAGTATTTTTTTCATGGGTGTGATAACAACAGGGAAGGGAGATATGATTCTTTGGGGGATGTCCGGAGTCTAACGTCTGGAGTCCGGAGTCATAATAGTGTTCTATGTTATCAGTTACTTTTTACAGCAACGGGTATTGGCTGTTTTGTGCCGAATGAGCGGACGGCATAATATCCGATAACAACGAGAAAGCCGAGCATAGCGATATAAGAGAATATCGGAAGATCATGTGATAGGTAATCGATCATATTGACAATTCCCTGATTCGATGGTTCAGGCACGATACCGGCTTCCATACCTTCATGCATGAAGTCAAAGAGTAGTTGAATGACGAGAATAAGTAAAATGAATGCTGTTGCCTGTAAGAATTTTCCGACGTTGACCTTAAGTACGCCTTTTGAGAGTAAATAGCCAATGCCTATTGAGCCGGCAAGTCCTGCGATCATTGCAAGCACATAGTACCATCCGCCGATACCGGAGCCGAATGCAAGCAAGAAGAGCGAGAGCTCGAAACCTTCACGGGCAACCATAAAAAATACAAAACTAAAAAGACCGATCGCTGCCCAGAGTGATGTGTTGCCGCTATAAGATGCTACTTTTGTCTCGATCTCTTTTTTCAAGTATTTACCTGTACGCATCATCCAGATCACCATAGTAAAGACGGCAAGAGCAGCCATGCCATAGAGAGCTACTTCGAGTTCGGGGTTATTCACAAGAGCGATTGAGCCGAGGGCATAGGCAGTCGCAGAGCAGGCGACAATTGCTGTAATGACTGCTGCTATTGTTACCTTTCGCATTTTTTCTTCGCCGCGTTTACGTAGGACGACAAGGATGGTCATCACAACGAGAACTGCTTCAATACCTTCACGAAAACTGATAAGGAATGCGTTGAGTAACGATTCGAACATAGCTAATGTACAATGTTCCGCTTATGCGGATTCATGAGAGCCACTTTGCGTTGACGGGCATACTCGCAATCTTGTATATCGGTTGCGCCGTCTAAGCATTGGCTGAAAATTTGAAACGAGTGATAGAGCGGCTTGAAGCCATACGCAATGCAAATATCATTCTGCATCTGTACGACACGAGCGTTATCGAACTCGATGATCTTCGCACATGTCGTGCAGATAAGATGATCGTGATGCGGACGGTCCACAGTCTTTTCGTACTGTGCATGTCCCTGGCTGAAACGGTAACGCGAAACAAGTCCGCATTCATGCAAGAGGTTCAGCGTCTTATACACCGTTGCTCTTGAGACCTTCGAGTTGTGGTTCTTCAAATAGATGAAGAGATTATCCGCGTCGAAGTGGTCATCCCATTCCATTACCGCATCCAAAACCTCGAACCGTTCAGGTGTAATTCTGTACTCGCCGTCTTTAAGGAATTTCCTAAAGATCTCATGCGGAGTCGCCTTTTCGGTTTCTTCAATTACTTCCTTTGTTTTCTTCGGTTTTGGTTCGTTCTCGTTAGCCGCCATCGTCTTATTTAGACTCAATCTTAATTACAAAAATTCCTTCACTTTAGTTCTATTTCTAACACGAAATTTCAAATGGAATTCAGGAAATCGCTTTACTCTCTCGTGGTATTAAGATTAAATCTCTGTCTGATATCCAAAACGAACTTTGAGCCGTGAGCCAAAAGATGTGGTATTTTTGAAGTAAT
>DATDEW010000259.1:0-2896 GCA_036522935.1 Kapaibacterium sp. (SeqCode) | reverse complement strand
AGGAGTACTATGGCAGCGCGAACTACATGCTCTCCAATAAATTCGGCATTGCATTTGATGGTAGTTATCGTACATCACTCGGAGACTATCCCTTCGAGCAAACCGTAACGCAGAGTAATGGCAAGCCGACAAATGTAGAGGTCCGCCGCTCGAACAACGACTCATACCTAACACTTTTGCAAGCCGAACCGTATTTCATCTTAAGCGAGTCATCCCGTATTCAAGGCTTTCTGCTTTTTGATGAGACAGAGCGTGGGGTGCCGGGGGCGGTGACGGTTGATTATTCCGGCGCAAGCTCTCCTCTTGCTAGGCAGTTCGATAGGGATTGGCTTGCCGGACTTATCCTCAGAAACAATGTGAGTGATGAGTTTGAGTATTCACTATCGAGTTCATATCAGAACCAGTATCAAACATACATTGACCCGAATATTGATGTTAGTGATGAATATCAAAATACTATCTACGATATTACACTTCGCTCGTCGTATTTGGCAAGCGAGCAGTTGCGATTTGGGGCTGTACTTGAAGCAAATAAGAACGACTTGGAGAGTAATCAGAATGCGGATTCCGGAAGTGCAGAGATCTCCCGCCAGAAATATACAGGACTGATATCGGGTACTTATATTCCGGTCGAAGAACTGAAGATTACAGGGTCGTTACGTGTGGACAATATTTCTGATCAGGAGAATACACAGTTCCTACCTGCTCTTACAACCGAATATGACTTTGGTGATGTACTGATCGGCGCATCACATGGTACATTCTATCATGCACCGACATTCAACCAGTTGTACTGGAAGGTTGGCGGTAATCCTGACCTTGAGGCGGCTCATGGCTCGAACCTCAATGGCTGGTTGGAGTATGGTGCTGCTCTTGCGAAAATATCATTTCACATGCTTGCGACGGCGAGCTATAACAGCATCAACAATCAGATACAATGGTTGCCCGGGAGTTCGGGGATATGGAGTCCGTCAAATATCTTGAATGTAGTGACAAGCGGAGTGGAGTTCGATGGGGAACTTCGTTATGAAGTATCGTCTCCACTCGCTGTCACTCTTAGTGAGCAATTCCAATATCTTGAATCGCTCAATAAGACAAGCGGAAGTCTCAACGAAGGGAAATCACTTCCGTATGCGCCGAAACTTCGTTCAGTGACGGAGCTTACATTCTCTCATCTTGCCGCAGGGAGCTTTTCGGCAATTGTACGATTCAGAAGTGAGCGATATACAGACCTTGCCAATAACCCGACGACAACTCTTCCGCCAGTAAGCACTCTTGATATTACTTGGTCAAGTAGTAAGATCGATATTACAAACTGGCTCCCGCTTGAAGTGCGGCTTGCAGTTAATAATATCACGAACGTGCAATACGAAGAGATACCAAGTTTCCCGCTACCGGGCAGGACGTTCACGCTAGGTATACAACTAACTTTTAGTGATTTTTACAATAACCAATAAACTACAATGAAAAAACTACATATATTTCTCATGCTCGCATCATTGGTGATGCTTGCATCTTGTGAATCAAATACAGAGCCAACCCCAGACCCGACACCAATTTTTGGTAAGCGCTTACTTATCTTAAACGAAGGCGGTTTCGGAAAAGGTAATAGCTCACTCGATGCTTGGAGCTATAAGGATACAGCGGAGACTGATAATATCTTGCCAGGTCTTGGTGATACAGGCAATGACATCAAGCTCATTGATGATGAAGTGTATATCGTTATGAATGAGTCGAACAAAATATGGGTGCTGACCTCTGATTCTCTGAAGGTCGTGAACACGATTGCTTTCGAGACAGATTTTGACCCAACGCAAATAGCAAAGACCGCTGACGGTGAGGCAATGGTGCCGCTTCTGCATCGTGATAGCGTCGCAGTCATTGATACAAAAACAAATACGATAAAGGGGTATATTCCTGTCAATGCAAAAGGACGTGGCATCGGCGTGGTTAATCATTCTGCATACATTGCAAACGATTCAGGCGGTGTTACAGTAATTAATACAATATCCAAAGAGGTTACCTCTGTGAATAACATCATGGTCAACCCATTTGATGTTGAAGTTGATAGCTCACGCAGTGTTATTATACTTATCGGTATAGGCGACTTCATGACCGGTGCGCCGCCTGAAGTAGTATGGCTTGATGCAGCAACGAACAAGGTACTCAAGAAGCTCACCTTTACTTCTGCGGATTATTTCCTCTCGAACTATGGAAGTTTTATTGGAGGTGATAAGCTATATCTTACTTTCGGTGACCGAGTAGCAATTGCAGATCTCTCTAGCCGCACGGTAACGAATAATTCATTCATTGCTAAAGGGTATTATGCCGGAGCGTTTGATAGCCAAACGAGCGAGCTTATCTTCGGTGATCCTAAGGACTACACAAATAATGGCTCTGTAGACTTCTATAATAGCTCAACGGCTGCAATTACGAAGACATTAACAGCCGGGGTTATTCCTGCCCGTTTTTTGATATACACGAAATAATGGGGAGTTCTCATAGTATTTTTGTGTTAAGGATAGCCGTATGAACAACAACCAACCCAAAACAGAGTTTTTCTATGCTGCAGCCCTTGTCATTATTGGCATTGGTTCGCGGCTTGCCTTTAACGCGCTTGAGGTCTATAACTTCAATGCCGTTACCGCAGCAGCGGTATTTGCCGGAGCGTATTTGCTCCGCTCACGCTGGAGCTATATCATCCCCATCGTGACGATGCTCGTTACCGACGCAGTGCTTGGCTTTTACTACCTGCCTTCAATGATGATCACCTACGGAGCGTTGCTTTTGTGTGCATTCATCGGAAGCAACTACGCGAAGAAGCCATCGCTCGGCAAATGGGTGGGCGTTACGCTTGGCTCATCGCTAGCGTTCTACATCATCACGAACTTCGGAG
>DATDEW010000258.1:0-4380 GCA_036522935.1 Kapaibacterium sp. (SeqCode) | reverse complement strand
GATGGGGGTGATGGTAGATAACCTGACGGCTATTATGCTTGTCGTGGTTATGCTCATTAGCTTCCTTGTGCATCTCTTCAGTAGCTCATATATGCACGATGATATTCGTTATAGTCGTTACTTCGCCTATCTCGGTATCTTTACGTTCTCGATGCTTGGTATTGTTATCGGCAATAACCTCTTTGCGATGTATATCTTTTGGGAGCTTGTAGGTTTCTCCAGTTACTCGCTCATCTCGCATTGGTACGAAAAGCCGGGTCCGCAGGCAGCATCAAAGAAAGCGTTTATTGTCAATCGAGTTGGTGACGTTGGTATGTGGATCGGTCTGATGCTTGTCTTCACAACATTCCACACATTCGATTTCCGCGAGATATTTGCAGCGATCCAAAACGGACTTCCGCAGAACTTCAGCTTACTCGGACTTCCACCGGAAGCAACACTCACCGCTGCAGGTGTACTTATCTTCTGCGGCGCAGTTGGTAAGAGCGCCCAATTCCCATTACACGTATGGCTTCCTGATGCTATGGAAGGTCCTACTCCGGTATCGGCACTTATCCATGCTGCTACGATGGTTGCCGCAGGTGTCTATCTTACCTGCCGTATCTTCCCGCTCCTTACAGGTGATGCAATGCTCATCGTTGCATGTATCGGCGGATTCACAAGTTTCCTCGCAGCGTCAATTGCATTTACACAGAATGACATTAAGCGAGTACTTGCATACTCGACCGTTTCGCAGCTTGGCTATATGATCATGGCTCTTGGCGTCGGTGCATTCAGCGCCGGCTTCTTCCACCTGACGACACATGCTATGTTCAAAGCATGTCTGTTCTTGGGTTCAGGTTCTGTCATCCATGCGATGCACCATGCACTTCATCATCTCCATGACCACCACACCGACGCGCAGGATATGCGCAACATGGGTGGCTTACTCAAGAAGATGCCGATAACGGGTTGGACATTTATCATCGCAACGCTTGCCATCAGCGGTATCCCGCTTATGTCGGGTTTCATGTCGAAGGATGAGATACTTGCAGGTACAACGGCATACAGTTCACTTCAAGGTGGCATAGCATCTGTACTACCTTTCATTGGTTTTGGTGTTGCTATGATGACGGCATTCTATATGTGGCGTCAGGTCTTTATGGTGTTCTTTGGCACTCCGAAAATGCCGGAAGTATTTGCGCATATTCATGAGTCACCTAAGGCAATGACTGTGCCGCTTATTACGCTTGCTGCTCTTTCAGTGTGGATATGGTACGGTGCAAACCCTGTTGATCCTGCGAACGGTTGGTTCATGAAGAGTTGGGCTGCAACACCTGCACAGGTTATTCCGGAAAAGACTGCTCCGCATTTCGAGCATCATGGCGACGGGCATGCAGCACCTGCACATGCCGAGCCGGCTCACGCACCGGAAGCACATACCACAGTGCACACAGCACCTTTGATGGAGCATCAGGTGACTCTTGAACATAAAACGCATGAAGTAGCGCTTACGGGAATGCTGATCTCGATTGCCGTTGCACTACTTGGTATCTTCGGCGCATGGTTCATGTACTTGCGCAAGCCGCATCTGCCGGATGCGGTTGCCTCGAAGATACAACCTATCTACAAAATGAGTCTTAATAAGTGGTATTGGGATGAGATATATGATTTTGTCTTCGTCGGTTCGTTCATGATGTTCGCCCGCGCTTGCTCATGGTTCGATACGAATGTTGTTGATGGTATCGTTAATGGCGTCGGCAGAAGTACAGTGGTCGTTGCGAAGATCAACGGTTGGTTTGATAAATATATCGTTGATGGGTCTGTTAATCTGGTCGCAGGTATTACACAGATCATTGGCTTGTTCTTCCGTTCGTTCCAGACAGGTAAGATACAGACCTATATGGCTTGGACGCTGACGTTAGCTGTGCTTATCTCCGCATTTGTCGCGTGGAGAGTAATGTAAGGTAGAGAAATTTATGAACATGAAAAAGATACACATACTTATATTCTCTGTTGTGATGCTTCTGACATCGCAATGTGTATCTCTCGCCCAAAATCTTGCAGCGCCTGGTACACAGCCAGTTGTTGTTCCAAATACGCTCTATGTAAAGTTCAAACCAGCACGTTCTGTTGATCTCTCCGGAGCTACTGAATCAAGAACAGGTATTGCAGAAATAGATGCGCTCCTTGAAACGATAGGCGCTACAGAACTCGTAAAGTTCGATCCCGATCCTACTCCGGGTAGAATTGATATCAAGTACGGATTTGATAGAACATACTCTGTTAACTATTCGGGTGAGTATACTCCTTATCAGGTAGCTGATATGTTCGCTTCGCTTACGTCAGTTCGTCAAGTATCTCCGCGATATGTTCTTCAGAAGACGTATACGCCCAATGACGAACATTTATCAAGTCAGTGGTACATTGATAAGATGAACGTCAAGCAAGCATGGAATTCTTCGAAAGGGGATTCAAATGTTGTTATTGCTATCTTAGATGATGGTATCAATTATAACCATGATGACCTTGCACCAAATATCGCAACCAACCCGGGTGAAATGGGCACCGATAACAAAGGCGATGATAAACGCTCGAACGGGAAGGACGATGACGCAGACGGTTATAAAGATAACTGGCGCGGATGGGATTTTATTAACAGCGGTAAATGGGATACACCAGGGAGCTGGAAGCCTGATAATGATCCGTATCCGCCGCTTTCAAATAACTCACACGGTACAAATGTAGCCGGCTGTGCATCACCACGTACGGATAATAGCATTGGTGTGGCAGGCGTAGGGTTCTTCTGTCGGATCATGCCTTTGAAAACAGGAGATAGTGCAGGTACTCTTGCAGCCGGGTATGAAGGGATTCAGTATGCATCAAAGCAAGGAGCAAAGGTTATTAATTGCTCTTGGGGAGGTATTCTTGATGAACAGTATATCCCATTCGTTCAGGATGTCATAGATGCTGCGACAGAACGGGGTTCACTTGTTGTTGCATCGTCAGGCAATCAAGGCATAGATAATGACATCACACCATTCTTTCCCGCTTCGTTGGAAAGTGTTTTGTCCGTTGGCGCAACAAAAGAAGATGATAAAGCACAAGGATTTTCCAATTATGGCAAAAGTGTAGATGTTTTTGCTCCCGGCGGAAATATCATCACAACTGGTTACCCGGGAAATTCGAACTACAACCTGACCTTCGGTGGTACATCTGCTTCGTCTCCAATAGCTGCAGGTGTTGCAGGATTGATGGCCTCAAAGTATCCTTTGTGGGCACCGAGATTCATCATCCGACAACTAGTTGAAACATGCGATAATGTAGTTAATACTGCTAATCGCACAAAGTTCTGGGGACGTATCAATGTGTATAATGCTCTTACATCACCGACCTATCCCGGACTTACTCTTAATCAGGAGACGTTCAAGATCGATGGTGTTCTCTTCGGAGCACTGGAGTATATTAATAAGGTTTACACTCTTGAAGCGGATTTTACAAATGTTGTTGGGGCAGGTACGGGTATTAGCGCGACTTTACTTGCAGATCCGGGATACTATACTGTGACTGCGCCGGCAACTGCAACGCTCGGTTCTATGGGTGTGGGGGAGATGAAGACAGGAACATTTAAGTTCAAGCGTGACCCGCTCACTGAAGGAGAGTCATTCCTCACTCTCTTCTTTTATGTTACTGATGGCAAAAAGCATACGGATACTTTATGGCTTGATCTTGAGATCATCGCAGATGATATTTGGGAAGAGAAATCTGTCAAAGAACCAGCGGAGTTCGGGATGAAGGTCGGTAACCTGTTTCCTAATCCTGCAAACGGGAAAGTTTCGCTTCCTCTCCAAGTATCGGAGCAGGGGGAATACACGCTTAGCGTAAAAGATATGCTCGGCAGAGAGGCGTATCGCACGAATGAAAAAGTTTATACGGCCGGTACACACTATATTGATATAGATACGAAGTCGTTTGCAAACGGCATGTATATTGTTACTTTGCTTGCAAACGGAAGCGTTGTTCGTGCCGGTGAGTTCACTATTGTTAAATAAGTTTAAAAAAGAGAAAAAGGATCATGCAATTCGGATTTCCCTTACTATCACTCTTAACGTTCCTGCCGGTCATCGGTATGATCATTACGGCATTTCTGCCGAAAAGTAATGTCAAGCTTATACGGTTCGTCTCTGTTGGCGTAACGGCGCTCATGATGATCATGTCCGTTGTGCTCTGGATGAACTTTGATGCAGGCATGGCCGGTATCAATGACCCCAAGAGCTTCCAGTTCGTTGAGCGTTTTGATTGGATACGCATCACCGGGCTTGGCGTCTTTGGCAATATCGCTATTGACTACTACATGGGTGTTGACGGACTGTCTGTAACGATGGTACTATTGACCTCACT
>DATDEW010000257.1:0-2561 GCA_036522935.1 Kapaibacterium sp. (SeqCode) | reverse complement strand
CTATTCAGAATGATACCTTGTTTTCTATTTTCGATAATCCGTCAATAAGAGGATATAGTCCATCACCTATAGATGCATTATCTATGCAAGCTTTTCGGCGCCCTATAGGTGATCCAACCGTTGACTATTTGCAGGTGTGTGTTACTAACACTTCAAATGATAGAAGCTTATGGATTTTCAAAGGAGGACCTGATTTTGGATCGAAGCGTATCTATATTGATAGCCCGTCATATTTAATTCACCACCCAAGAAAGTACGATTCTGGTTTTAATGACTTAGCAGATTGGTTTTACCCAATTGATTGCGGTGATATGACCGGAACAGGAAATCGAGTGCTCGGAAATATTGCTCTGGCACCTCTAGGCGGAAATGCAGGTATTTATTCTTTCTATGTACTTGGTGATGCAATGGACTCGAAGATAGATATGATCTATGTAGAACAGAATCATCCAAGTGGTTCAATGGACACACTTACTGCCGATGGCGATGGGCTACAGGATGTAATTATCGGGATGCCCGGCTATACGACACCCAAAGATGAAGCCAAAGGATGGGAAGATGTTGGAAGTTTAGCGGTGATACGAGGTTCCATGAAGATACCGGTAAAACTCAATAGTGTTAGAAACAAGTCGTTAATTTCTGAAGGAAGTGTTATTGTTTACCCAAATCCTCTCACACAAAAGACAACACTTACCTTTGAGAACTGCACGAGCGGTGTGATGTATATGGAGGTGGTTAGCAGTATCGGCGCGTCGGTACTTCGTGAAGAGATACCTGACGTTGACGGATTGCAGCAGTACGCCGCAGACCTAAGCGCACTTCCTGCGGGAGCGTATCATATCCGCCTCGTCTGTCCCGCCGATGGCTGGAGCGCAGGCACGAATGTTATCAAGACCGGTGCGGCAGTAGCGCCGTGGTCGCTTGATCTGCGGAAGATGGTCCCAAAGTCCCGATAGGGACGAAGGTAAATAGCCAGGGGCTTCAGCCCCTGGAAATGGAATCAGCCAATATCAAAAGCCCCGAAGGGGCGATGGTAGTTTTCATACCATTTACATTACATTCGATCCTGTGAGTTTACCGTCGCCCTTTCAGGGCTTCGAATTTATTCTCTGAATTGGCTACCAGTGGTTTCACCACTGGCTATTAACCTTTGCCCTTTCAGGGCAAGGCCCCGTACCGCAGGTTTCCAACTTGCTCTTCTGGGGAAGGGGAGCAGGTCCCAGACCTGCGGTATTATGATCTCAACTCCGAATTTTCCGATTGCCTTTTATCGTATAATGCACGATTGATCATTTTGGTTACCTCTTCATTCGCATTGAGATGATAGAGGAAGATATCAGGATGAGCATTTGCAAATACTCTAAATATTTGATCGGCAAATGCCTGTCCTATCATTTCCACACCTTCAAAATTCAATGCGACCTCTTTGAATTTATCAAGTCCTGTTAGTAAACGCCTTGCCTGCGAACGCGAAACGAGATTCTCTTCTCCGACAACTGCTAAACGAACAGGAATATGAGTGATGGTGAAGCCGTAATCATCATCTTGTGATGAATATTTATCGAACACCTCTTTTGATGTTCTCTCCGAGGTTTGTTCAAACCTCATATATACATCTGTACCGACAACGAATTCTGTCTCTTCTGTTTGCAGATCAAAGGTCTCAACGGCTGCGAACCTCAATTGGTGTGAACGTATCCACATCATATCACTGATACGTGATGAAAAGAAAATGCCCTGACCGGAGTGGTTTTTAGGAGAGGTTGTGAGCTTTCCTTTTGAGAGTTCAAGAATTGCTTCGTTTTCTTCTGCAAGATGAAAGCTCTTCTTGATCTTATGAAATATCCCTATCCCATCATCATCAATTAGTATTTCTATAGAGCGCGCATCATAACTGAGGTGAACATGAATTATCGAACCATCGCTATGGTCTATTGCATTATTAAATATTTCGGTAAAGCAATAGTAAATTCGTTGTTCAACCGCTCGTTTTGTCTCAAGCTCTTTGAGTACAGGGAGAATATCTTGTGAATAAACTCTATCTTCTGATAGTTGCTGATCAATGGTATATTCTTTTTCAAGAAGTATTTTTTGAGCTAAAGAAAATGTTTTTGCTCGGGTGCTTCCGCTCTCGGAGAGAATCCCATCTTTGACAAGCTGCCGCAAATGCTTATTGACACCTTGACGCGAAATGCCAAATTTTCCGGCGGTAAGCAGCGCGATACTCTCTCCATGTTTTCCGACATTGGAGATGATGAAATCCTTTATTTCCTTTGATCGCGTTCTTTCAGCCATTTGGTTGACAAACAGTGGATAATTGCCGTACTTTAGTAACGCTATTGTCAACTAAAAGTTTCTATTTGGTTGACAATTGATGGTATTTGAAGTCAGTTTAGCAACGATATTGTCAACTAAAATTATGATTTTAGTTGACAATTAGTATAAATTTATTATAATACAATAAATTAACGATAAAATTTTGCTTTTTGTGTGGTATGCCAGATTATTTCGTATATTTGTATTGGGAAGTTTGGGTAAATGATGAAGGCGGAATGATGAAT
>DATDEW010000256.1:0-9068 GCA_036522935.1 Kapaibacterium sp. (SeqCode) | reverse complement strand
TACCAGGAGAAGCGTAACTTTAACTTCACGCATATCCTCTATGAAAAGAAGGACTATGTTGCAACGCTTACGATCAATCGTCCGGAAGTATTGAACTGCCTTAATCTTACGACACTCCGTGAGATGCTGGTAGCTTTTGAGGATGTGGCATGGGACGACGACATTGCCGTTCTTGTGATTACCGGAGCAGGGGACAGAGCATTCTGTACCGGGGCTGACCTTCGAGAGCAAGAGGAATTCTTCCTAAATAATCCGCAAGATTATTACAAGTGGATGAGAGTCTTTATCGAGATGCACGAAAGGCTACGTAACATTGGTAAACCGACCATTGCGAAGCTAAACGGTATCGTTGTAGGTGGTGGAAACGAAGTGAATATATCCTGCGATCTTGCTATCGCTGCAGACCATATTCACATTCGTCAGGTTGGTGCAGCACGTGGCAGTGTAGCAGCAGCAGGGGCTACTCAATGGCTGCCGATCATGGTAGGTGACCGGCGCGCACGAGAGATACTCTTCCTTTGCGAAGAGATACCTGCACAAAAAGCTTATGAGTGGGGCCTTGTCAATCAGGTCGTTCCGAAAGCAGACCTTGATGCGGCAGTTGCCGTGATGTGTGAGAAGTTATACAATAAGCTTCCTGAGTGCTTACGGTATGCAAAGCAGCATCTTAATTTCTGGAAAGACTTAAGCTGGCATATGACTATCGGTCATGCACGGGATTGGCTTGCGATCCACAACCTCTCGGAAGAAGTGACCGAAGGTATCTCGGCATTTAACGAAAAGCGCGAAGTCAACTACAAGAAAGTACGCCGGAAGAAGTAATCGGAACCGCTACTTTCGCGACTACGTTTTCCGTCGTCCGAATTGCCACTCTAGCTCAGTTGGTAGAGCAGCTGATTCGTAATCAGCAGGTCACCGGTTCAAGTCCGGTGAGTGGCTCACTCGAAGAAAAGCGGCCTGGTTGCCGCTTTTTCCATCTTATTTTGGCTAAAGACAATCAGCTATGTTTGAAGAATTATCCTCGAAATTTGAGAATTTATATAAAAAGATTCGCGGCGATGCACGTCTCTCAGAGTCGAATGTGCAGGACGCCGTCCGGGAAGTCCGTCGTGCACTTCTTGATGCCGACGTAAACTATAAGGTCGCCAAGAAGTTCGTTGATGATGTTCAACGTCGCTCGATGGGAGCTGACGTTCTGAAGTCGATCAACCCGGAACAGCAATTCATCAAAATACTCTATGATGAACTTGTTGCCATGATGGGTTCAGAGACGAGAGATATTCAGTTTGCAGCAGAACTCCCGACGATCATCATGGTTTGTGGTTTGCAGGGATCAGGTAAGACGACCTTTACTGCAAAGCTTGCTAATTTTCTTAAAGGCAAGAACAAGCGAGCTATGCTCGTTGCAGCCGATATTTATCGCCCTGCAGCTATCGAGCAGTTACAGATCCTAGGTAAGTCGATCGACGTCCCCGTCTTTACGATCGATGGAGAAAAGAATGCTGTCAAGATAGCACAAGAAGGTGTTCGTCAAGCACGTTCATCAGGAAGCGAAGTTGTCATCATCGATACTGCAGGTCGCCTCACGATCGATGAGGTGATGATGAAAGAAGTTGCCGACATCAAAGCATCTGTCAAGCCACATGAGATCCTCTTTGTCTGTGATGCGATGACAGGTCAGGATGCAGTAACAACAGCAAAGGCATTCAACGATATACTTTCATTTGATGGCGTTGTTCTGACAAAGCTTGATGGCGATGCACGAGGTGGTGCTGCGCTTTCAATTCGTTCGGTCGTTGAGCGTCCGATAAAGTTTATCTCAACAGGAGAGAAGCTTGAAGCACTCGAGAACTTCCATCCTGACCGTATGGCATCTCGTATCCTTGGAATGGGTGATATCCTTACCTTGGTCGAGAAGGCTCAGATGCAGATCAGTGAGGAAGATGCGAAGAAGGTAGAAGATAAGCTTCGTAAAAACGAGTTCACTCTTGATGATTTCCGCGAGCAGCTTCAGCAGATAAAAAAAATGGGTTCAGTAAAAGATCTGCTTGGTTACATACCGGGCGTGAATCAAGCTGCGTTAAAAGATGCGAATATTGATGAAAAGTCTTTTACGCGCATTGAAGCAATTATTACATCTATGACGACGGAAGAGCGTCGTTTCCCGCAGGTACTCAACGCATCACGCCGCGAGCGAATCTCGCGCGGATCAGGCACATCAGTGCCGGAGATAAACCGTCTCGTCAAGCAGTTCACAGAGATGCAAAAGATGATGAAAAAGCTCTCAAGTGGTAAGATGAGTAAGCAGATGCGAGACATGATGAAAAATATGCCAGTGCCGCAGGAGTAATTTATTCTTGCACATAGATATTTTCTGCAAATCTACGAGAAACGGTCGTCTGCGACCGTTTTTCTATTTTAACGACTAAAGAACTATCATAAGTGATCGTTTCTATAAGCGTTATTTTTGTCCCGATCCCAACATCTAATTTTTGCAAGTATTGCAAGAACGGGACACTGCTATCCTTCACACCGACAACCTGACTTGGCCTTCCTGCAGGTAGCTCGGATAACGTTATTTTTGATGTCTTTGCCATTTTCCCATCCGCCTGAGGGATAGGATCGCCATGCGGATCAAATTTTGGAAATCCTAAGAACTTATCAAGACGGTCAGCAAGATCCGGATGCTGTATATGCTCAAGCTGCTCGGCGATCTCATGAATTTCATCCCAGGAGTATCGAAGTTTTTCATGGAGGAAGAACTCCCAAAGACGATGTTTACGAATAACGATAAGAGCCGTCTTATGCCCCTTTGTAGTTAGCTGGGCACCGCTTTTTTTATCATAGTCGATCAGCCGCTTCTTTTTCATTTTTTTGAGCATATCAACTACTGAAGCAGGGTTGTTCTCAAGCATAGCGGCAATAGCCGATGTGCTCGCCTTTAACCCATCATCAGAGAGACGGTAGATGGCTTTGAGGTAATTTTCTTCCGAAAGTGTATACATGGATCGTTCTTATAGACTATTGCAAAAATACGAATATATTGCGGCTAACAGACAAAATTAGGCATGACTAATTAATTTTATATGGGAGGGCTGAAAAATGTCGTATATTTGCAGTATGATCATTCGACTACTGGTAACCTGTTCTCTGTTGATTGGGGCAACGACCTTTGTCTCATGCGATAAATTACTCCCTCCAACTCCTGCTGACAATGAGACTCTTGATGGTATGGTTGAAGGACTTACAGCTTCGCAGCGTGCAATGCACATTCGTGGTGATGAAGGCTTCAGCCAGGTCTTTACACCCCAAACAGGGCTTGGACCATACTTTGTCGCTACTTCTTGTGCCGATTGCCATGCCGGAGACGGCAAGGGACATCCCTTTACCTCACTCGTGAGATTTGGGCAGTCGGATATCTCGGGGAATTCCTTCCTTGATAAAGGCGGTCCACAATTACAGAACCGGGCGATCCCGGGCTTTATAAAAGAAGAGATACCACACGGAGCATCATCAAGTGTTTTTCTGCCGCCGGCTGTAAGTGGCTTTGGATTTATCGAAGCTGTATCTGACGAGGACATTTTGGCAATGTCAGACCCTGATGACGCTGACGGAGATGGCATCAGCGGAGTGCCGAATTGGCATAGCGTACCTTCGTTTGTAACCGTTCGCTCAACCCCTGTTGATGGAAAATTTATTTGCAGATTCGGCAGGAAGGGAAGTACCTACGATCTCCATCAACAAACCGCTACTGCTTACAATCAAGATATGGGGATAACTTCGTCCTTTATTATTAATAATCCGACGAATGTACTTGATGCTCTGCATCCTATCACATCAGGCGGACCGGAAGTATCTGATGAAGTGATCAATGCCGTTACATTCTACTTACAGACACTTAAAGCACCCGTACAACGTAATCCGGTAGCAGATATCGTTAAACAAGGCAAAAGCATCTTTATGACTATTGGCTGCGAGAAATGTCATAAAGAGACGTTGAAAACAGGAGATTCACCAATTGCAGCGCTATCAAACCAAACATTCCATCCATACACCGACCTGCTCTTGCATGATATGGGCAGCGCACTTGACGACGGATATACAGAAGGAAGTGCAAAAACCTATGAGTGGCGCACACCTGCACTCTGGGGGCTAGGGCTATCAACATCATCGCAAGGCGGCTCATATTTCTTACTTCATGACGGAAGAGCACGATCTATCGAAGAAGCGATACTCCTTCATGGAGGAGAGGCAGAGTCAAGCAATACAAAATTCAAAGCGTCATCTGATACTGATAAAAACGCACTAATTAAATTTTTGGAGTCATTGTAATGAATGATATATCAAGACGCGAGGCATTACAAACCCTGGGAGTGTTATGCTGCGGAGCGTTGATGCCTCCAGCTCTTATGAGCTGTGCTTCAAGCAAGCAAGTGACACAGAAGGAAGAAGCGAATGTGCTTACTTTGCTTCTGGATGAATATGAGGGTGATACACTTATTGTTAAGTCAAAGAAATATATGTATCCGATATCAGTATCACGTTCGGAAGATGGAAAGTTTATAGCGTTACTTATGCAATGCACACATAAGGGATGCGAGCTTCGCTCAGAAGGAACATATCTTGTCTGCCCATGTCATGGCAGTG
Organism: Kapaibacterium sp. (SeqCode); assembly: GCA_036522935.1. Lineage (GTDB taxonomy): Bacteria > Bacteroidota > Ignavibacteria > Palsa-1295 > Palsa-1295 > DATDEW01. The sequence goes on along the minus strand of DATDEW010000256.1, from coordinate 4,421 downwards.
AATTTGATTCGCAAGGTAAGGTGCTTAACCCTCCGGCGGATAAACCACTGCGTGCATTTCCGGTTCGTACGGACGAACAATACATCTATATAGATATATCATAGCCCCATTACATGAAAAGACTATCCATACTGTTTCTATTCGTATTTCTCTCTATAGATGTTTTCGCACAAACCGATAGTTCGCAGATGAACATTGATGCAAACTATTCCCGTCCGTTCCTTATTAAGGACAACACGCCTGTTGCATTAGGTGGATATATTGAAGCAAATACACAATATGAAGGGACTGATGGAATTCCCGAAGGATTTGCATTCCAGTTCAGACGTCTGACGCTTTTTGCCTCATCGACCATATCAGAAAACCTCAAATTCCTTACCGAGATAGAGTTTGAAGATGGGACAAAAGAGATAAATATTGAGTATGCTGCACTTGATATTATGTTTAATTCACTGTTAAATCTTCGAGGCGGTATCGTCATGAATCCTATTGGTTCATTCAACCAAAACCATGACGGGCCAAAGTGGGATTTTATTGATCGCCCGATAGAACCAACAGCACTCCTAGGGGCAACACTCTCGAATGTTGGATTTGGACTCTATGGAAAGTACTTTGTTTCTGATCTTGTCTTCTCGTATGAGACCTATCTAACAAATGGATACGACGATCACGTCATAGCCAACGACCTCAATCGTACATCACTTGCAGCAGGAAAAGTAAACCCGGAAAAATTTGAAGAAAGTGTCAGCGGTTTGCCTATGTTCAGCGGTAAACTTGCTATGAAGTATAGAAAGATCGGCGAGTTTGGCATTTCATATATGAATGGCGTGTATAATTCATGGCGGATCGAAGGGGTTGAGGTCGATGAGAAACGAAGTGTAAGCGTCCTTGCATTTGACCTGGATGTATCACTAACATCTACGACGTATCTACGAGGTGAAGCAGCATTTGTAAGTGTGGATGTACCGGATAGCTATTCGCAACAATTTGGGGAAAAGCAATATGGAGGGTATATTGATATTGTCCAAACCGTTTTTCAAGGAGAGATCTTATCATTCAAAGATGCAAAGCTTAATCTATGCGTTCGCGGAGAGTACGTTGACTTCAATTCCGGTACCTTCAATGAGACCGGAGGCAACATCTCCGATGATATCACATCGTTTACTGGTGCTCTTTCATTGCGTCTGACCGGTTCAACCGTCATCAAAGCGAATTACCGTTATAGCATCATTCAAGACCTTCTCGGAAATCCTCCCGCACACAACTCTGCCCTTCAATTTGGTTTAGCGACCTATTTTTAGCGGAAACGCATAGATTTCCGATATTTGGAGCGAAATGGTGGTTCGGCGTGTTTTGCTTCGCTTGCTCCGAAAAAACAAGACTCAATGGCCGGATTAGATAATATTCGTAATTTTTGCATTATAGCCCATATTGACCATGGGAAGTCCACACTTGCTGATAAACTTCTGCTTGAGACGAAGACTATTGAGGCGCGTGAGATGGAATACAATCAGGTCCTTGATGATATGGACCTCGAGCAAGAGCGTGGTATAACCATCAAACTTCATGCTATTACGATGAAGTATAAGGGGGACGACGGCGAGGATTATACCTACAACATGGTAGATACTCCCGGTCACGTTGATTTTACCTATGAAGTATCCCGTTCTCTTGCCGCATGTGAAGGTGCTATCCTCGTCGTAGATGCTACACAGGGAGTAGAAGCACAGACGATCACCAATCTGTATCTTGCCATTGATGCCGGACTTGAGATCATCCCGGTTCTCAACAAAGTTGACCTTCAATCTGCAATGGTTGATGAGGTAAGTCATCAGGTGATGGAGCTTATCGGTTGTAAAAAGGAAGATATACTCCTTGCAAGTGCAAAAGCAGGAATTGGTATCAAAGAAGTGCTTGAAGCAATTCGTACCCGTGTTCCGGCTCCGAAGGGTGATCCGAACGGAAAGCTTCGTTGCCTGATCTTCGATTCAAAGTTTGATAGTTACCGTGGTTCTATCGTCTATCTCCGTGTTATTGACGGCACGATAAAACAGGGCGATGAAATTCTCTTTATGTCTAACAAGGAGAAATATCGCGTTGAAGAACTTGGGACATTGCGGCTCGGAAGAGAAGCAAAGAACTCGCTCTCGGCAGGTGATGTAGGCTTTCTTATTGCCGGCGTCAAGAATGTAAAAGATACTCGAGTAGGTGATACAGTAACATCGTTCAGAAACGGTGTTGATGCAGCTATATCAGGCTTCAAAGAATCAAAGCCGATGGTTTTTGCGGGTGTCTATCCACAGAACGCAGAGCAATACACCGAACTCCGCGACTCGCTTGATAAACTTACGCTCAACGACTCATCTCTCGTCTATGAACCGGAAACAAGTATTGCACTTGGATTCGGATTCCGCTGTGGATTCCTTGGTCTCCTGCACATGGAGATCATTCAGGAGCGTCTTGACCGCGAGTTCAATCAGAACATCGTTACAACGGTCCCGAACGTAGAGTACCACGTCATTGATAAGAATAAAGAAAAGATACTCGTTGATAATCCGTCATCAATGCCGGAGCCGGGTGAGATCGAGTACGTCATGGAGCCATACGTAAAGGCGCAGATCATTACGCCTTCTGAATATGTCGGTGGTATCATGAAGCTTGCTACTGAGCGACGTGCTATCTATAAAACAACTACGTATCTTGATTCAACTCGTGCTGATATTCAATATGAATTTCCGCTTTCGGAGATCATCTTTGATTTCTACGATAAGCTGAAGTCAGTCTCGCGCGGATATGCTTCGCTTGATTATGAATTCCTTGAATATCGCCAGAGCGATCTCGTAAAGCTCGACATCATGCTCAACGGCGACCCTGTGGATGCGTTTAGCACCATCGTTCACCGCGATAAGGCGTTTGAGTGGGGCAAGAAGCTTTGCAACAAGCTTCGCGAGCTTATCCCAAGGCACATGTTCGAGGTTGCTATTCAGGCGGGTATCGGCAATAAGATCATTGCTCGCGAGACCGTGAAAGCAATGCGTAAAGACGTTACCGCAAAGTGTTATGGCGGTGATATTTCACGTAAACGCAAACTCCTCGAAAAGCAGAAGGAAGGTAAGAAGCGAATGAAGCAAGTCGGGAGAATAGAAGTCCCGCAGGAAGCTTTCCTTGCGATCCTACAGATCTCTGATTAAATAAAAAGGCGACTTATAGTCGCCTTTTTTATTCTATGATGAGAATTATTATCTTACAACCTTCATCGCCTTTGTCTCAACAGCGCCATTCACATCAATGCGGTAGTAATACGTGCCTGATGCCAAGCGGCGTGTATCAAAGTTGATAGGATGTTCGCCTCTGCCGAGATGAGAATTGACAGGAGTCCCAACAAGGTCTCCTCGGCTATCAAATACTTCAAGCTTTACCATTGCCGATTCCGAGAGAGCGAACGGTATTGTCGTTTCGCCGACTACAGGATTCGGGTAGTTCTGTGAAAGTATGAAGGTGCGATCTGTTACTTTTGAGTTATTTGATACACCCGTTGTTGGTTTAAAGAGCGACTTCATCTCGCCTGTACCATTGACGGGGAACATATATCCAAATTCTGATTCAGTGGTAAGATCAGGTGTATTTAGCACTGACTTGGTAAAGGTCTCGCTTGGACCAAACCATTCGGTAAGCACAGAAGCATAGAGCTGACGGAAATCAAACTGATGCTTCAAGTCCTGATATATATCAAGATCGGTCAGACTTGGGTTATTTCCATAGACATTACCATTGACACCTGTACCAAAGAGGAACTGCGGTGCACATGTGCCGTGGTCAGTGCCTGCACTGCCGTTCTCATTAACACGACGACCGAACTCGGAATACGTCATACCAAGAACCTTATCTGCTACGCCGAACTTTTCGATGTCTTCCTGGAAGAGCGAGATAGCTTCAGCAAGCTCGAATAAGAGTCGTCCCTGACCTGCTTGGTTATCCTTAGAGTTCTGTTGAATATGGGTATCGTAACCCATTTGTGATACGAAATACACTTTCGTCTTCATCCCGGAAGCAATACACCACGCTACCTTCTTTAGCTGCTGGGCAAGTGAGTTTCCGGCAGGGTAAGTTACTTTGTTTCCCGGTGTTTGACCATTAGGGAAGTATGTGTTGTTAAAACGTTTTCCATAAAGGTCGGATTGAACAAGAATATTACGAACATATCCGAGTTCATCACCATAGTTTGATGCCGGTACAGGATCATCTGTATAAAGAACAGCAGATGTATATTTGCTTGGATCGGCTACTGCAATTCCCATGTTGATCTTACTTCCTTGGAATGCATTGGAAGAATTAAAGTCAATGGATATAGCAAGTGGATCATCCGTATCTTTAACGCCGAAAGGATACTCATAATCATTGTTTGGAAATTCAATTTTCTT
>DATDEW010000255.1:0-3469 GCA_036522935.1 Kapaibacterium sp. (SeqCode) | reverse complement strand
ACTTTCTCGAGTTCGGTCGAGGTTTCATCCTTGATGATTGCAACACACATCATACCGAGTTTCCCGATACCACCCCTGTCATAAATACCAACAGTCGGTTCTGTCCTTGCCTGTGAATAGACAATGACAGCTACATTGTGTTCTTCCATCAACTGTCGCAAGAAATAGAAGAGCCGTTCTCTCTTTCTCCATGAACTTGAAGTCCATTCCCATCCCATGATTATGACTACACCGATACGGGCACTCGAGACGATCTGCGTTATCGTATCGCTGTCGCCGATAAGATCACCTCTCGATGAGCTATAGGGTACAAGCTTTCTCTCATTCTCATCTTCTTTGTAGTCAGGAAACCAGTCGTTGGTAGTCGTGACCGGCATAACATGTTCATTGAAGCGGTTCGCGCTCACGCCGCAATTAACCAGCAGCGTACTCACGCCAAGGTTACGCATATCGGAAGCAAGTTTAGTAGAGTGAATTAGCATATTCTCAGTTGACTCGGAGAGCACAACAGAAAGCTCGCCATGAGCGAGGGGTACGGAGTTTACGTAGGTTATTTTCATGGGTAGGTTGTAGGTTTTAGGTTGGTAGGTTGTAGGGGATGGGGAATAGGGATTGTGGAATGGGACACTGATGAACACAGATCGAACGGATATTCACAGATTTATCCGTGTAGATCCGTCAGATCAGTGTTATTCCGTGTCCAATTCTTTGAATTTTACACCCATCAGGACGATGGTGCTGAACTTTTCACTGCAAATATACGAAATTTTTGGTCAAAATGCAATAGGCATTTGATATTTTTATCAAAAAAGTCCGTAACTCCTTATTTTCCAACAAAGAAAAATGAAGATTTTTTTGGGGGAGTGCCACTTTTGAGGAAAGTGGATTGGCACCTGTAGTATAATAAAGCTACTTCAGAAGTCTGTTACCTATAAAATAAACCAGCTCACTACTTTATTTAAAATTACTTATAGAATGTGACTTTTATGGTTGCTAAAGTAACGGAGGATTCCCAGTCAGTTGATATATATTCCTTAATAGTATGTGTAGGTTGACCTCTAGCAGGATTATTATCATATTTATAAAAGCTAGTAACATTTTTATACAAGCTTTTAACAGCAGGTCCGCTCATCATAAAGACAATGGTATCATTTGCAACTGAAGCAGGAATAATATCTACAAATTCTAAGTTTTGCGTTGTATTACGGCTTTGGCTGTTTGATGTACCCAATGAAATACCAGGATAAGTATCATAGTAGGAATCACTATAATTCGCATTTATAAAAAGTAATTTGCTCCCATCTAAGGCAATCTGCCCTGATATGATCGTGGCACCACTACTTTTGGTGTAGTCATAAGCCCAAGAGCTATCAATGAAACTTGAAAAAGCTTTAGTTGAAAAACTGTCTACATTCCAAACGATCTTATTAGGTGCGTCATCTGCCAATGCACCACCTTGAATGCTCACTAATGTAGCGCTGGTAGCATTATTTGTAGTTAACATCCCAGAGAATTCTACTTTGACAAACTTCATCGTCTTGAGTTTGTCAAGATCAACTGTGATCGGGTTCGAAATATTAATAGTAGTGTCACTACTTCCGAAGAGTTGATTGGTTGACGCTGAGTATACTTTTAACGAAACAACGTAACTTCCTGCCTTTTGATACGAGTGTGGGATGAAAGAAGAATCAGTAATTGACGTAGAACCACTTCCGTCTCCAAAACTCCATATATAGCGCAAATGTCTGGTTGCACTATGCATTGGTTTACAAGTAATTGTTGTAAGTTGTGACGAACTTGTTATGGTATTTGCAGCGTATATACGAAACGGGTAAAGTGAGATCTTTGCTGCTTGCTTCTCTGATGTGTGCTTAGTACCTGTCTTCAGATCGGTGGCGGTTACAGACAATGAGAAGGTGCCTATCTTATCATAGCTTATTCGTAGTGTATCTGATGTCGTTTTGATGATGCCTCTTCCGTCACCGGCATCCCATTCATAGAGCAAATTCGAGCCCGACGGACTGAGAGTCCTTGCCTTAAATACCAATTGGTCCCCAATGTATCCACTATCAATAATAGGCAGAAGAAAAACAAATGGGTCATGATTGATCTTGTACCACGTCCACGCTTTCCATATACTCGTACTAGGAACAGGTCCTTTGATCTTAGCACAAAAACCAAATACATTCTCACCTTTGGATAGAGGGTACATTCCTGATTGGCTTTTGGGGATCTCCTTGCCGGAATGAAATACTATTATTTCATCGGTGGCATTCTTTGGCACTGCTTTTATTGAATCAGAAAGTGTATAAAGCTCACCGTTGATCTTTTCAAGAGTATATCCCGGTGTTGAAATAGTAACGTCAGTGACATACTTTAAGGATTGAGATTTGGAGACAGCACTGTCGGCGCTCGATGATATCTTACTAAAGTCTATAAGTGCGCTCGCACCTAAGTATGAGCAGTTGTTTAAAAATACATTTTGTTTGTTGTTATATGCAAGCAATGATATAGCTGAAGAGTATTCGTTGCCGTTTCTTTCTGAAAGTGTACGGTTACCGTTTCCTGGTAAATTTGGATCCGCGATAAAGATAACATCTTTTTCTATCTTATAGACTATAAAAGGAAATGGTTCTTTCTTGGTAGTAAGCAGAGCAACCAATTGTGGGCGTTTGGTCACAAGTATGGAATATTGCAGCAAATTTCGTGTAAATACTGTATTGCCTCCACTAATACCTTCAATTGTTTTCTTGCCGGTATTTCCCCATTGATAGTCAAGCTCTGTTTGTGATGCGAATAGTAGCCCTTCCACATTATCGTATGTTGTCACAGGCGGGGTGTCAAATGAGCTGTTGTAATTATTCCAAAGCACGTGATTTCCCTTAAGAGTCTTTGTATAATAATACCACAAGCTCGAGAGCGTTTGTCCTGCAAATTGTCCAGACGGTGTGAGAACAGTGCCTTCATTTGCGAACTCCCAATCATCAGTGCCCGGCTTGTAGTTCGATGATTGATCTCCGCCAAGTTTGGATCTCGATATCGTTGAGATGAAGAAATCACCCGGCTTACGTAAGGCGACAACAATACCGTTCTTATCTTCAGCAACAAGCGGCATACCTTCTAATTCATGAGTCTCGGAGTTATAGAAAAACCCCATTGCAAACTTATCATCGGGGATAGGCAGAAGGATAGTTATTTGAATATTTGCTCCTGCGAACTTTCCCCCTGCGTCATAAGTAAAAAGAGGAGTTATAGGCGTGATATCTTCGCCGAGCGTGTTCTCAGTTATTGGTGTCGCATAAAGAGTGACCTTTTGTTCTTCAGGGTACGCTCCTTCATTTGCGTAGATGGTTATTCCTTTATATTCTCCGGTATCAATAGAGAATGTTTTCTGAGATGACCCAATAACGACCGATCCAATTTCTCGTTTTTCACCGAGTTCAAATTTTTTGACTATTTCAGGTTCAGG
>DATDEW010000254.1:0-7604 GCA_036522935.1 Kapaibacterium sp. (SeqCode) | reverse complement strand
GATTGGATAGGTACACGCGACGTTACCCCGTACCTCTCGCTTATTGCTGCGATCAGTTTTATGGATGATTTCGGAAGAGAGAAAATTCGCACTCATAATAACTCTCTCGTAAAACAAGCCCGCGCATATATCAATAGCGCTCTCGGAGTATCTGCTGTTGCGCCGGAATCAATGCTCGGCTCACTTGCAACGATCGCAATACCCGGAAATCTAAGCATTACGGACACGAAAGCAACAACACTGCACGATACACTTCGCGACATATACCACTGCGAACTTCCTGTCATATTCTTCGGTGATAAAGTATATATCCGGATCTCTGCACAGATATATAATGAAATGCCGGAGTACGAACATCTTACAACTTCATTACAAACGATACTCTCGAAATGAAGATAGGTATTATAGGCGCAATGCCTGAAGAGATGCACCTAGTGATCGGTGCGATGGCTGATAGACGCGAGACACATCTCGCGCATCGTACTTTTGTTGAAGGTCGGCTCGAAGGCAAAGATGTTATCGTCGTGATGAGTCGATGGGGAAAGGTCGCTGCTGCACAAACAGCAACAACACTCATCGGACAGTATGGTGCGACACATGTTATGTTCACGGGAGTTGCCGGTGGTGTTGACCCATCACTTAATGTCGGAGACGTTGTCATTGGCACTGAGCTCGTTCAACATGACATGGATGTAAGCCCTGTCCCGCCATTCAGGCGATTTGAAGTACCGCTGCTTGGCATAAGCCATTTCAAATCAGATACACGGATGGTCGAGCTCGCAGAAGCTGCAGCAAAAGATTATATAAAGACTGACCTGCCGCAGGAGATACCGGCTGATCTTCTTGAAGAGTTTTTGATGACAAGCCCAAAGGTTGTTCGTGGGCATATCGCAAGCGGTGACCAGTTCATCGCTTCTGATGAGAAACTTGCAGAGCTTCGCCGTGACTTGCCGAAAACTCTTTGCATTGAAATGGAAGGCGCGGCAGTTGCACAGGTTTGTTACGAACATGATATACCATTTGTCATTATTCGCTCTCTTTCTGATAAGGCAGATCACTCTGCACCGATCGATTTTCCCGGATACCTTGAGCACGTAGCAAGCTTTATCACCAAAGGGATTACTCTTCGAATGGTTGCTGCGATGTAAGCCATTTTTCGGAACGGTTATTAGGCGAACGTGTTGCCATTCTACTACTATCTAACTTACTCTATATGTACGGAAACGTTAAACAAGAACTTCTAGCCGAGCTTCGCGGTATCGAAGAATCCGGCCTTTATAAACATGAACGTATCATCACATCTCCGCAGGGTGTTGAGATACAGGTCGAGGGACGCGAAGGCACATTCCTGAACTTCTGCGCCAATAACTATCTCGGCCTTTCATCTCATCCCCGTGTCATCAAAGCTGCACATGAAGCACTTGATAAACATGGCTATGGCATGTCAAGCGTGCGCTTTATCTGCGGCACTGAAGACTTGCATAAACAGCTTGAAGTTGAGATCTCAAAGTTTCTTGGTACCGAAGATACCATTCTGTATGTAGCATGCTTTGACGCCAATGGCGGTGTCTTTGAGCCGCTCTTCGGCGAAGAGGATGCTATCATCAGCGATGAGTTGAACCATGCATCTATTATTGACGGTGTACGTCTCTCAAAAGCTGCACGTTTCCGCTACAAGAACTCTGATATGGCAGACCTCGAGCGGTGCCTGCAAGAATCACAGAGTTCACGACGACGAGTGATCGTAACAGATGGTGTATTCTCGATGGACGGATTCATTGCAAAGCTTGACCAGATTTGCGACCTCGCCGATAAGTACAATGCACTCGTTATGGTAGACGATTCTCATGCATCGGGTTTTGTTGGGAAGACAGGACGCGGCTCTATCGAGTATGCAAATGTTATCGGCCGTGTAGATATTATCACTTCAACACTCGGCAAAGCACTTGGTGGCGCGGCTGGTGGATTCACATCCGGTCGCAAGGAGATCATCGACATGCTTCGTCAGCGCTCACGTCCTTATCTTTTCAGCAACTCTGTGCCGCCTCCGATCGTCGGTGCTGCACTTGAGGTTATGAAGATGATAGGCGAGACAACAGAACTTCGTGATAAACTTGAAGCGAACACAAAATACTTTCGTGAGCAGATGACTGCCGCAGGTTTTGACATCAAACCCGGTGTGCACCCCATCTGCCCCATCATGCTCTATGATGCACCGCTTGCACAGCAGTTTGCAAAAGACCTTCTCGATGAAGGCGTATATGTCATCGGCTTCTTCTATCCTGTTGTCCCGAAGGGTCAAGCACGTATCCGTGTGCAGATCTCAGCCGGACATGATATGCATCATCTTGATAAAGCCATCGCTGCCTTCATAAAAGTAGGGAAAAAGCTTGGCGTTATAAAGTAAGCTCTCTTTAATGTTCAAAAAGCCACAGTATGTCCTCCGACGTGTTGCTATCGTCAGCATATTGTGGCTTCTTTGTTTTACCCCGTCTCCGTCTTCAGCACAAGACACTACTGATGTAACTCCATTCGGTATCATTGCTGCATCGACTGTTCCAGCGGCGGTTATGTTCGGTGCGTTATACCAAAATTATAATGACTTTTGGCTTGCATCGAATACTGCACCGTTCCACTTCTCTAATGACCCGCCATATACGATGCATAGCGACAAGTTCGGTCATGCGTACTATACCTATGCTTGTACTGATCTTATCAAAATAGCATATCGTGAAGCAGGCGTTGACGCGAGGACAGCTGTATGGATAGGGGCAGGCGTTACACTGCTTGCGCAGACAATGGTTGAGATAGGCGATGGCTTCCGGACAGGTGCTCCATATTTCGGTTTCTCTCCGGGAGATCAGATAAGCAACATCCTCGGTGCAGGGCTTGCCGTAGGGAAGGAATACTACGGCCCACTTAATCGAATTGATTTTAAACTTGGATTTAAAACTTCCGAAGCATACAAGCAGGGAGCATTCTCTTCTATTCTTGATGATAATGAAAGCCGATATTTTTGGTTGACCTTTAACTTCCTTGACCTTATCCATGAAGATATGCCGAAGTGGTTGAATTTTGGATTTGGATACAACGTAGAGAATATCATTACGGAGCAATATGTACCGGGGCGAGTACGAGGAGCTCCAACGTCGAATATGTATATTGGTCCTGATATCAATCTAAAGCAATTACCGATAAAAGGGAAAGTATGGGAGATAATTGCAGAAGTACTTGACCACATCAGAATACCGCTACCTGGGCTACAAGTAGCGCCTGTTGTTAAGTGGCACTGGTTAGCTTACTGATGCTACTTCCAGTTTATCTGCTTCAGGGTTTGACCATCGCTCTGAAGTATTACTGCTCCGTCATGAGCAGTGCTCATAACTCTCGCTCCGCTTTTATACCAACGCTCCAGAACGTTTGCGTTGGGATGCCCAAAAGCATTGCGCTCACCAACTGATATAACCGCGTATGACGGCTTTGTGAGGCCAATAAGCTCGGGAGTTGAGCTAGTCCTGCTTCCATGATGAGCGACCTTTACAACATCACTCTTCAGGAACATACCGTATCTATCAACGATCTCTTTCTCGGCATCTGATTCAGCGTCAGCTAAAAAAAGGAATGATGTAGTCCCGTAGACAAGCTTGATGATAATTGAGCGATGATTTTTATCCTCAACCGCATTATCGCTTTTTGCATCGGGAGATAATACATACATCGAAAGCTCACCATCTATGATCTTCTCCCCTTGTAAAACATTCTCAACAGGTATCTTGCTGTGATAGCTGATGCTATCAAGAGTGTATGCTGTTTGATTTTCTGTCCTTTCACCACACGAATATATCTTGTCAATATATCCTGCTTTGAGTAGCGGCTCTAGACCTGCGTAGTGATCGTAGTGCATATGAGAAACGAATGCACCGTCGATAGATGAGATACCTTCTGCCCGCAGGAATGGCAGAATGCTTCGCTCTGCCTGTGAACGACCGGACTGACCTCTCCCTCCAAAATCGATCATATAATGCTTACCGCTTGGCGTACGGATGAGCGTAGCATCCCCCTGCCCTACATCAAAGAACACTACTGTCAGTTTGCTTTCTGCATTTGTGATCGCATAGACAAATGGAACATTCATTACAAACAATAAAAGACTTAATCCTATAGAAGTGATCATACGTCCGACTAAACGTTCACGTGTTTGAGAAAATATACAATAGATCAGGATAGAAGCAAAGAGAACAATGCCAATCACTGTTGGACGAGGCAAAGTTATCATTGCAAATGGAAGTGACGATGCTAACTGTGACACCCCAAGTGCCGCCTTGACAAGCAATTCTAAACCTTCCCCATACAGTGAGGCAAAGAATGAACTGACTAAGGATAGCGGAATGGTAAGCATTCCAAGAATCGTGATCAGCCCTGAGACCGGAATAATCAGTATATTTACAAACAGTCCTATAATTGAGACTTGTTGATAATGGTAGATAAGTATCGGAAGTGTCCCGAGAAAAACAGCGACAGTCCCTATGAATGTCTTTGATACAACACGTATTATTTCGTTCTTAGCAGATACATTGTTACTATCAGAGAGAAATAATCTGTCAAGTTGCGGGGCTATGACTGCAAGCGAGAATACTGCTCCATATGACAATTGAAAACCAACATTAAATAGCTCGTTCGGATTGATGACAAGATTGATACATGCCGCGGCAGCAGTAATGTTAAGCAGATCGGTCTTTCGCTCAAAGATACGTGCCGAGAGAAAAACAACAACAACGATAGTTGCACGAAGGATACTTGGCCCTCCTCCAATAACAAGTAAATAGGTTATTACGATAGCAAGTGTAATAGTACTCCGCAACACTCTTGAACGAATACGCAATAGCCGAAGGAGGTAGTATATGAACAGCGCTACAAGTCCGAGATTAAACCCGCTCACAACAAGGATGTGTGTCAGCCCTGCACGGTTGAATTCCTGCCAGGTTTCAGGAGGAAGCGAGTTATCGGCGCCAATTAATACAGCCTCAACAAACCCTGATGCTGTACTATTAGAGATGGCTGATGAGAGGACAGCTGAAACATATTTCCGTAAAGACACAAGTATATTTTCTTGATATTTTCCTACATGCTCTGTTATCACATAGTCATACCGGCTACGCAGATACACAGCCGCATCTACATCATACTCTCTTCGTATCTTTTCCGTGTAATTTATTTGATACGGATTGCGCTTACGCTCGAGCGTTTGCAGTTCTCCGTAGATGGTTAGTCTGTCTCCTTCTTTTGGAAGGAAAAAGATGTCACCTTTTGACAATAATGGAATTTGTATTGCTGCTACTCCGCTTATAGGATACAACCATTCACCAACTCGAGCACTATCCGCTCTCAATGAATACATAGTTCCGAATTCTGACTCATCCAATTGAGTTGTGACTTCACCATAAAGCACAACCTCTTCCTTTACTAAAGAAGCAAGCTTTCGAAGTAATGATTCTTCATACAATGCTTCTCCTGAGGAGTGAAGGAGATTCCCTAATAAAACAGAGGTAAGAAACAACACACTATAACGGGCAAATGTAATATTCTTGCGAAACAGAAGCCAAGAAGTAGCGCAGGTAAAAAGGAACAGGCATAATGAAATGCGAGCAAAGACGGAGTGCTCTGTTACAAAATGCTCAGAAACAAGAATGCCGGCTGCAATGCCGGCAAACGTGTATAAAGCTGGTTTGTGATATTGTCCGAGGGAAAACGAGTTCACATCACTTCGAAACTATGATCTTTCTAAACTTTACAACTCCTGCCGCTTCAAGGCGCAGGGTATACATACCGTTTGCAAGTCCTGCTGTACTTATATGCGCCGTATAACGGCCTTGCTCGCGAACTTCGTTAACGACTTCACCTGCGATCTGTCCAAGAGCATCAACAAGCACCATTTTTACGGCCGTTTCTGTCGGGATATCAAACTTTGCATCTATGTAGCCGTTTGTTGCCGGATTCGGTGTGGGCTGATGTATATACGTTGCAAATGGATCCGCGAGACGCTTAACAATATGTACATCTTCACATGATGAATCAATGGTGATACGTCCCGGCAACGTTGATTGTGCCTGACAATAAACAGGAAGCGGGCTTCCCTTAAACGTAACTGTATAATTAATATCAACCTGATCGGATATTGTCAACCTGTCAGCACCGTTCAACATTGACTTAAACTTGATAAAGATAAGCGGACGGGTTTCGTCTTCACCGCCTCCTCGGATAATACTCCCATCTGCTGTCTGGTATGTATATTGACGCGAGCCCGGTTCAAAGCCGTTAATCATAAAGTAACCAAAAAGCGAGAGTGAGTTGTCTTGAACAACATCAAGGTCTTCCAAATGTGTAGGGTCGTAGTTAATATCAACAGTGTATGAGCTTGAGACCATTCTTGCAAGATCCACTTTCGCATAGATCGGGTAGAGTACTTCCTCTTCGGCCAAAATATGAATATTCCTTGGCGCCCAGAAGAAAGGAACAGGTTCTTTTCCTACAGCAGTAAGTGAAAGTGTTTGTGTCGCATTTGTAGGAAGATCAAAGTACGCAGTAAGTGACGCTGTGAATATACCCGGTGAGTTTGGAGCAAAACGGATACGCACCATGCGCGAACTGTTCGGACCAATAACGATAGGAAGCCCGTCAAGAACAATGAACTCAGGAGCACCAACTATATCAATTCGCTGCAACGTCACAGAGAATGTATTCGCATTCGTTATAGTAATAACTTTATCTTGTTGGTCACAGATATAGAGTGAATCGAAAACAACAGGCGTAACGGTAGCAGTTGTAACCGTATCAACAATAGCTATCAACACAACACGACGATCAACTTTGTCGGTGTCATTAATATCTAAGAACGCAACTCGCGGCGCACGAGGGTTACTCGGTGTAAAGCGCACATTCACACGAACCGGCTTCTCGGGGGCTAGCCCTATCTTATATGGTACATTCAGTGGATTTGTATTCAAGTCCTCCGAGCCAAGCACAGAAAAATCTTTTGCATCCGGTCCGTTGATCTTCATCTGGTGAACATTAAGCGGAGCAGTCCCCGTATTCCCAAGATAGAAGAATCTATCAACAGGAGGTGAATTCTCGCCATGTATTCCGAAGTAGATCGTATCTATCTTCGTTTTCACATTTGAATCAACATACGACATCGGCAACCCGACAATCCCCCTGCCATAGACATCAACGACATAAGCACGCAGATGCTCGGTCTTGGCATTGATCGTAGTACGCATCCGTATATTTGGCACTCCAAGCGGATTGAAGCGAAGTGTCATGTTGTCTTTCGCAAATGCTGCAATGTTATGAGGGAGCACATTAGGTTTCTCTACAGTAAAATTTGCAGTATCACCAGTCCGTCGTTGAAAGTAGAAAATTGTGAGTGAATCCGATGAAATATTCTGCAATGACACCACTGAATCCCACTGACCTGTCCAGTCCTTCTGATTAAGCTGGCGATCTTTGAAATCTATTACAATATCATCCGTCTTAAACGGCGTGATCGTTTTTAGAAGTGTACCTCCAGTATATGCATAGCTATCTACATTCCCAAGTCCATAAAC
>DATDEW010000253.1:0-3956 GCA_036522935.1 Kapaibacterium sp. (SeqCode) | reverse complement strand
AGGTAGGCTATCTTGATGAGACGTTCGGGGATGGGGGAGTGGTAACTGCCCAATTGCAAAGTCCGCAATCAATGTTTCCAGCCAATTTAAAGATACTTCCGAATGGGGACATCATGCATTGCGGTACAATACACCATTCAGGCGATCGTCCGAAAACATATATAATGAAGCATCGTAGCGACGGCAGCGTAGACTCTTCATTCGGTGACAATGGCTATTCTTCGTTCTTATCCAATTTTAGAATGTTCAATTCGTATCTTTATGTGTATCCGGATGGGAGGTTGCTTATCTATGGGGATAGGGTCGGAGCGTTTGGTATTGACCAGCAAAAACCATCGATCGTTCGAGTTCTAGCCAATGGCACGATCGATACAAGTTTTGGTGATAGCGGTTGGTATGTTCCGGATAGTTCGATCCTGGCAGGGACATTCTTTCAGGTAAAGGTAAATGCTGATGGAAGCATTATTGCTCTCGGTTCAAGAAATACGAGAGATACTGTTGATTTCATTTATACTCCTACCATCACACGAATATCATCTGCCGGAAGAAACGATACATCGTTCGGTGATGCAGGCACGAAGATAGTTGGCACACAAATTGATTCGGGACATATTCATACTGCGATCTTTTATAAGGATAACCGATGTATCTTTAGTTGCGGACAACCTATATCTTCAAAGATCGGTCTTCGTATGTTTTCAACCGATCTCAATGGTGTCATAGACTCATCCTTTGGTACCAACGGCGTCATTGAAATGCAGCTCTCCGATGATGTGGACTATATCACAGCTATCGCTGAGGAGCCGAGCGGGAAATTACTCTGCATCGCAGACAGACTGGCTGACGGCGGGCGAGAGTCCATTCTCATTCGTTTTTCTCCGGACGGTACGTTGGATAATTCATTCGGTAGCTATGGGGTAGCGGCTTCACCAACCTACACGTACGAATATTCTCTAACTTATCTCACGCTTGATTCGAGCATGAACATCCTTGCAGCAGGACATCTCTATGATTCTGCTCGCTATGATTATCCAATTATTTCACACTATCATGGAAATGGAACGCCTGATTCTTCTCATGGCGGAGATGGAACGATAAAAGAAATGTCAAAGTATATGAGGGTGATCTATTCAATAGCAGTACAAAGTGATGGTAAGTACCTAGTTATGGGATTTAACTACGCCAGTGATGACGGTAGAGCTATTGCGAGAATATGCCTTAACAATAATACCGGAAAAGCGGCTGTATATCCAACTTCGAAAAATCCTTCTACTCCCGTCTCGCTCCACCCCACACCATCCACCGATAACTGCACAGTCACCTATACTCTCCCCACAGCCAGCAAGTGCACCATTACCCTCCGCGATGAAAGCGGTAGGGAAGTGAGAACCTTCGTACAGGATGAATACCGCACCGCAGGTGAACATGAAGAAGAACTTGACCTTCGAAGTCTTCCGATAGGTGCGTACTTCTTACAGATAGTATGCAACGGCTCAATTCAAACAGCAAAGCTTATCAAGCAATAAGCACATGAAACGCACTACACTCATACTCGCTCTTCTCATCTTCGTATCCGGCCTTGCTTATGGCCAGGAAGCGTATCTCGATAAGACGTTTGGGGATGGGGGAGTGGTGACGGTTGCACTTGATTGGGATGAATATATCAATCCATATGATGTACAAAGTCTTCCGGATGGAAAGATCATACATGTCGGTGAGATCTCTGACCCTCTCGAGGGTAATGGGATCTATGTAATAAGACATCATCCGGATGGGCAAATTGATCATTCGTTTGGCGATCAGGGTCGTTCAGTGTACTACACTGGTGGATATAGCAATAATACGAAGCTTTATCGTTATCCTAATGGGAGACTGCTTGTCTATGGTGATCGGAATGACAGCAAAATTGGTGGACTAGTACCTTTACTTGTAAGGTTTTTTGCAAATGGAAGGATCGACAGTACATTTGGTGATAACGGCATGTATGAGCCTCCACGATCAGTAGTAGGGGGAGGCTGTTTTGAGAGTATAAAAGTTGATAAAGAAGGTACTATCTATGCAATTGGTGCAACACTTCTACGAGGATCTATAAGCCCTATATACCATCCGTCAATTACAAGGATTACATCACTTGGAAAGAACGACTCGTCATTTGGTGATATGGGAGTAATGATCGTTGGGGCAGGATCAGATAAAGGGACCGTAAATCATGCAGTAATGTATGAGGATAATAAGTGTATCTTTAGTGTCTCTCCGCATAACGTTTCCGAGTCATCGCTCAATATATTTTGTACATACCTCGACGGTACGATAGATTCGTCTTTCGGCACAAACGGCAGGATAATGACGAATTTATCAGACACGTATGAGTATATTTCAAGGATCATCGTTGACCCCGATGGGAAAATTCTATGCACGGCAGGAATGAGATCAAGCCAAGGGGGTGACAATTCCGTATTACTACGTTTTCTTGCTAACGGTGAGTTTGATTATACATTCGGTGAATTTGGTGTAGCACCTATACCCGGTGAACCCAACAGATGGGCATTTGACATTGCTCTTGACTCTAATAAAAATATCATTCAGTGGGGTAGGAATGTACACTATGATCATATTATCATGTACTACTTGCCGAATGGACAAGTTGATTCTTCCCGAGGCGGGAACGGGACGAGCCAAGTCATACAAAAGTATAATTGGTGGATATCTTCAGCCGCAACAGATCGTTATGGAAGATTTGTTTTTGTCGGCCACGCCGCGGGTCGTGATGGAATAGGGACCGCTTTCTTATGCCGCATGCATAATACAGGACAAGCACCGGCAGTATCTGTTCCAAAGGTCTCTTCATCTGTATTTATGTATCCTACACCCTCCACAGATAACTGCACAGTCACCTACACTCTCCCCGCAAGCAGCCAGTGCACCATTACCCTCCGAGATGAAAGCGGTAGGGAAGTGAGAACATTCGTACAAGATGAATACCGCACCGCCGGCAAGCAGGATGAAGATATTGATCTTCGTGGTCTTGCGTCAGGTGTATACTTCCTTTCAATAGAACACGACGACAAAACAGAAACCGCAAAACTAATTAAGCAGTAGCGTGTTGCTATTTGTATGAAACGCATTACCATACTTCTCCTCGTTTTTTTCTCGTCCCAGCTCGCTCGGGCACAAGCGGGATATCTTGATGAGACCTTTGGAAAATACGGTTTTGTGTTCGCCGAGACATCAGGTTTTAGTGAATATGCGTTGTCGGTTGCTGTGATGCCTGATGGCAAAATATTTCAATGCTCTTCGGCTACTAATGAAAACGGCTCTTATGGCCGCTTGATACTTAGAAGATATAACCCTAATGGAAGTATTGATTCATCATTTGCAGATAACGGTGCATATATATCGAATGATATAACTAGCTTTGTCTCTGCAAAGATATTTCCCTATTCTGATGGCAGAACACTCGTCGTTGGTCAAATAGCGAGTGGTTATATTTCTAATGGAAAGATACAATATTCTCCGTTCATTTTGCGACTATTATCAAACGGGAATGTGGATACTTCGTTTGGAAAAAACGGCGTCATCAGCGAGTATCATCATGGTGTTTCTGAAGAATATTGTTCTGCACGTATAGAGAATGACGGTATCATTGTCATTATTGGTGCTCGCGGAGATACGGGTAAGATGCTGCCGGTAGTAACAAAACTGAATTCTAATGGTGAGAAATTATCATCCTTTGGAGATGAAGGTACAGTAAGCGTTTATTCCTCTACTGAGCCAATATTTATTGCCGACGCAGATATCAATTCTTCCGGCGATTGTGTATTTGCAGGCTCTTATGGTCCCGAAGGGTTTAAAAATACTATTATCATACGTTCGAACATCCATGGCGAACTTGTTCCTTCATTCGGAAATAACGGTGTGGTGCGTGTGGCAAACTTTGATACAGATGAAGAAGTAAG
>DATDEW010000252.1:0-4072 GCA_036522935.1 Kapaibacterium sp. (SeqCode) | reverse complement strand
ATAGACGCGGCGATTGCCCTCGAGCAAATACTCTTCGCAGTTCGGGCGGATAGTACGTTTGTTTGCCATTCTCTCTTCGAGCTGCGGGATGTTGATCTCGCAATCGTAGTGGCCTGTGTTACAGAAGATAGCGCCGTCTCTCATTGAATCAAAATGACGACCAACGAGAATGTCCTTCACGCCAGTTGCAGTGATGAAGATGTCGCCGACCTTCGCAGCTTCATCCATCGTCATTACCTGCATGCCTTCAAGCGTTGCCTTAAGAGCTGCTGTTGCCTTTACTTCGGTAACGATAACATTTGCGCCCATGCCTTTTGCACGAGTTGCGACGCCTTTGCCGCAATGTCCGTAACCGGCTACGACCACATTCTTGCCTGCAAGGAGAACTGACGTTGCGCGGATAACACCGTCAAGGGTTGATTGACCTGTGCCATAGACGTTATCAAAGTCCCATTTTGTCTCGGCATCGTTAACAGCGATAACCGGATACATAAGCTTTCCGTCATCAGCCATTGCGCGAAGGCGATGAACGCCTGTCGTGGTCTCTTCTGTACCGCCGATAATATCAGCGACGAGTTCAGGGTACTTTGTATGAACAGAGATAATAAGGTCAGCGCCGTCATCAAGCGTAAGGTTCGGCTTGAAGTCAAGTGTACGGTCGATACACCAGTAGAATTCCTCGACGTTCATGCCGTACCAAGCATATATCTCGGTAGCACCGCCAACTGCAAGAGCAGCAGCAACTTCGTCGTTTGTTGAAAGTGGGTTACATCCGCTCCATGATACCTGCGCACCTGCCGCAGCAAGAGTCTCGATGAGCACTGCAGTCTCTTTGGTTACGTGCAAGCAACCTGCGATGCGGTAACCTGTTAGTGGCTTTGACTTTGAGTACTTCTCACGAAGCGCCATGAGCACAGGCATACGGCTCTCCGCCCATTCGATCTGGCGGCGCCCTGCATCAGCAAGTGATAGATCCCGTACTTTATATTGACCTTTTTTCTCGTCCATTGTAGTAAAATTAGAGTGAAATACTATCGATTTTTAGCGGGGGTATAAACAGCAATATAGGAGGGAATGTTCGGATTACATCTTCCGCTTTGCTATCACCACCCCTATCTTCTTCTGCCCCAGAGAAGTATTTGAAGATGACACTATCAGCGAATATAGTCCCATCGACAATATCTTGCCGTCCACATTTCTTCCATCAAACGTAATACTTGTTTTACCTACGATACGCCTGTCTCTGGCAACCGTCGCAACATTATGCCCTTCAAGGTCATAGAGATATACAGACACGAGTTCTTCGTTCGTTGAGGGGATGGTTATCTCGATGATTGCTTCGTCGTTATAGCCATCGCCATCGGGAGAGAATGGGTTTGGTGTGCAGGTTACGTCTATAGATGGCAAAGTGGTTGTCGGTTTTGCAAGTGAGTTTGGGGCAAGTGGAGTTGCTTTTATTGTATCAAGCGGTGTGCTCCAGTTGAGAGAATCAGTTGAGCCGATTGCATAGCTTCGCCGCTCAAGCGAGTACCCTCGGTTATCAGCTTCATTATGATAATGCCATGAGTTGTAGTAATGCACGCTATCAATAATGGCTCCATTTGCATCCTTGAGCACAACTACATCGTCGTCATTATTGAAGGAAGGAAACGAAGGCACGGACACTACCACACCTTGAAGCATCGGATAGTAGGCGGCAAATACGGCGCTGTCTTTGGTAAGGATAGCAAAACTCTTAGTAGGAATGGTAAAGTTTGGTATCTTGACGGTTTTTGCTTCATCGCTTATCGTCCAATTCTCTGCGGTTATCTCTTCGGAAGAATATAGCTCAACCCATTCCGGCTCCGGCGCGCGAGGAGCGTACATCAACTCGTTGATAACGACCTGCGCATGTGTTGCCGCAGTGCAAAAGAGAAGAAAGATGAGAATGCTTATCCGCACATGGCAAAAATACGGAAGCTTCAATAGAATTTCTTGATTTCTATCCGTCGTACTTGCCTAGGTACCTCTATCTTCAATTTTGTTACTTCAACTACTTGTTGTGCTGGCTCACATTGTGGGGTCTGTCCATTCTTCATTGTTTGAAGTTGGTGTAGGTAAAAATAATCAAGTACTAACGCTTGTAAATTCCACACATACTTGTACTTCGGACTCCAAATCGTATCTTCACTTCCACCGTAAAAGTATGACCCTTTCACATCAGTTGTGATACGTAATGAATCAAGAGTAGATGAATAAATAATCTCCGGTGAAGGTAGATTGCCATCAACATAAAGCTTGATGTATAAAGAATCAGCAGCAAGAGAATCAGGGGAGAATGGCACAGTTAGTACGTATCCTTTCTTCTCCCATGTGAAACCGGGGTCTGGGTCAGGGCAGAAGAATGATTCGCAAGCATTGAAGCAACAAGCGGCTGCGAATAACAGGGATAGTAATATCACGATTTTCATACCTTTCATTCTATCTATTCATTGACTATTGTTTTGCCTTTAGGGATTTCTACTGTTGCAGATACTATTGTAAACCTTTCTTGTACGGGAGTTGTCATCGGTGTCTGACTCCCCTGTTTATTAGAAATATTAGTCCTGTATGAATGGTATATAAAGTCAGCCCACATTGTATCATTACTAATCCTAAATTCTTTATAAGCAAACACAGTATCATTCTCTAAGTTTGTACCCCTTATCTTTGCAGTTATAAGCAATGAATCATGTAGATTATCATTAACTATAACCGTTATAGTTGTGTCGGACTTTATCCGATACATACGAAGCAACATCGTATCAACCGGCATTGGGATTTGCATGGTATCTATGAATTCTCGCGTGATTTCCTTATAATCATAATAAGGCTCCTCGTTACATGAATATAGCATTATAGAAACAGCGAGCATAAGGAGTAATCTGTGTCTTTTCATACTCTATAAAAACGCTCCTAACCCTTTAAAGTTACAACTCCCCTTTCCGTGAACCTCTCTCCCCTACTTTGCCGTTGTTCCCTGACTTATGAGCATTGAAAAACATCATACATCGGTCGTTGTAAAGGATGCTGACCTCGCGGCGGCATTCCCGAAGAAAAAGCCGCGCATCCTCTCGGGTATGCGCCCGACAGGCAAGCTGCATCTCGGACATTATGTCGGAGCGCTTGAGCCGTGGGTAAATTTGCAGGATAGAGCGGAAAACTTCCACCTCATCGCAGATTACCATGCGCTGACAACGAATCTCGATAGTTCGCAGCTGACTGCGCTCTCTATTGATATGGCGATCGACTGGATAGCGGCGGGTATTGACCCCGACCATGCGCCGATCTTCCGCCAATCGCAGGTGAAGCAGCATCCCGAATTGCATCTTCTCTTCTCGATGCTCATCACGCAAGCACGACTTGAGCGCAACCCTGCGGTCAAAGACCAAGTCCGCGACCTCGGCATTGATGAGCGCATGAGCTACGGTCATCTCGGCTATCCTGTTTTGCAGGCGGCGGATATTCTGCTTTATAAAGGCGACCTCGTCCCTGTCGGCGAAGACCAAGTCCCGCACGTTGAGATAACGCGAGAGCTTGCACGTGATTTTAATAACCAGTACGGTGAGGTCTTTCCGGTGACTCGCGCATTCATGAGCGAATTCCCGCGACTAACCGGTCTTGACGGCAAGCGTATGTCAAAGTCGCTCGGCAATACCATCCTCATCTCCGATAGCGCCGAAGATACGGGTAAGAAGATGCGAACAGCTGTCACGGACCCTGCGAAAGTCCGCAGGAATGACCCGGGGCATCCTGATATCTGTCTTGTCTTTTCGTATCATCATAAGTGGAATGCGGCGGAAGTGCCGGAGATCCGTACCGGCTGCGAAAGCGGTACGCTTGGATGCGTTGATTGCAAAAAGCGCGTAAGCGATACGATCAACATCGCCTTCGAGCCAATTCGCGAGAGACGCAAAGAGCTTGAAGCAGATACGGCAAGTGTATTAAAGATCATCGAGCACGGCGAAGAACGCGCCAGAGAAGTTGCTGCCTCAACGATGAAAGATGTACACCAAGCAATGAAGTTCGGCTAAGTTGTCGTATTTTTGTATCA
>DATDEW010000251.1:0-2465 GCA_036522935.1 Kapaibacterium sp. (SeqCode) | reverse complement strand
ATTGAGATCAACCCATTACCGGGTATTTTGCCGAATCCCGAGGACAATTCATGCTACCCAAAGGCAGCACGAACCGCAGGAATGGACTATAACCAAATGATGCTTGCAGTTCTTCGAGCCGGATGCCAGAGATACGGATTAACGCTGTCGTGATCATATGAAAGTAGCAATTATCTATAATGAACCCAAGCATACGGAAGCCGATGACCATTGGTTAACCCGTTCGCGGGGTGAATCTGCGCTTGAAGAAGGATTTCGCGACGGCTCCGAGTTCGGTGTGCTTGACGAGATGAAGCTCATCGCAAGCGAACTTGAAGCGGCAGGGTATGCCGTTATTTTATTTTCTGTAAATGACGATGTGCGCCGGCTGATCGCATTCCTTAATGACGAAAAACCGGATGTTATCTTCAATCTCTGCGAATCAGTGATGGGAAAGTCGTCGCTTGAGATGTGCGTTGCAGGTATTTATGAGCTTTACGACATTCCATATACCGGTGCATCGGCAGTTGCACTTGGAAATGCGCTCAACAAATGGATCGCGAAGTCGCTTTTTGTTGCTCATAAGATCCCGACTCCGAAATTCTTGTACATATCAGAAGGTGAAGAGCTTCCGCAGCGACTAAGTATGCATTATCCGCTGATCGTCAAACCTGCAAGCGAAGATGCCAGCATTGGTATAGATAACAACTCTATCGTCAAGACAAAAAAAGAGCTGAAGACGCGAGTCGAGTTCGTTCATCGGGAGTTCAAACAAGCCGCACTCATCGAAGAATACATCGACGGCAGAGAATTGAACGTCGCTCTCCTTGCCTCGGCAGGTGGTGAGTTAGAGGCATTGCCGATCTCCGAAATTACTTTTGATACGATGCCCGCAGGCAATCCGCGCATCGTAAGTTACGAAGCCAAGTGGGTTGAAGATTCACCGCTCTATCATACAACAGTGCCTGTTTGCCCGGCAAAGATAGATAAACAAACTGCACAGCGCGCACGAGAGATAGCGTTGCAAGCCGCATCAGTAGTGGGCTTACGTGATTACGGAAGAGTTGATATGCGTATGCGTGAAAGCGATAATGCACTCTTTGTGCTTGAAGCAAATCCTAATCCCGACATCTCTCATGATGCAGGTTTTATGCGAGCAGCGCGAACGAGCGGACGCACGCATGAAGAAACAATTGTAGAAATTTTAGCGCAAGCAGCGCGAAGAAAAATTTCATCGTGATGCTTGGTGCTAAAAAAAATATTTTATTTTACACAGAGAATAAATATTTGTTGTATTTTTGTATCAAGAAATATTTCGTTCATTCACAAATTGTAGTAACGAGCGCATCAAAGATTCATGATTAGAGAACTTCATAGTGAAGATCGTGATGCGATAGTTGAACTCGTAAGAGCTACCGGCAACTTCAATGATGATGAAGTTGCAATCGCGCGAGAGCTTGTTGATGCCTGCATCAACGACCCTCTGCAGAAAGATTACTTCACCTTCACGTATGAAGATGACGAGTCGAAAAGGGTAGCGGGCTTTCTTATTGTCGGACCTACACCAGCGACAACCGGCACATACGATATGTACTGGATAGCTTCGCATCCTGATTTCTACGGAAAAGGGATAGCGCAGTCACTTGATAAGAAAGCAATGGAGTTCGTCCGGGGGCGCGGCGGGTATCTGCTTATCGCAGAGACTTCAAGTCAGTCGTCGTATGAACGTACCCGAGCTTTTTACCAAAAGCAAGGGTATGCAAAGCTTTCGGAGATCAAAGATTACTACAAGCCTGGCGATGACCTCATCGTTTTTGGCAAACGAGTAGATAGATAAGTGTTCTATCAAAGAAGATGCTCTGCTTCTTCTTTGTTCGTGTACTTCGTTCTACAACAGCCGTGTCTTCCGAGATGTCGGATGCAATGGCGCAAAATATATAGTCTATGGAATATTGGCAGCAACTTCTGCGCGAGAGCGTAGAATCACAAGAGCAACTCGTCGAACGCTTCAACTTCAAACCCGAAGTTGCAGGTCGTCTCAACGAATTCTTCCAAACACGCATCAATCCGTACTATCTCTCGCTTATTCGCTATAAGGGAGACCCTATCTGGCTACAAGCTGTCCCCGATGAGATAGAGCTTTCGGATATCGATGCGCCGGATGATCCGCTCAATGAGGACGCAATGAGCCCCGTCCCATCTATTACACATCGTTACCCTGATAGAGTACTCTTTCTTGTGACGAGCCAGTGCTCTATGTACTGCCGTTTCTGCACGCGCAAGCGTAAAGTTGGCGATTCATCGAAGATATCGATGAAATACATCCAAGAGGGCTTGGACTATATTGCTGCACACCCTGAAGTTCGCGACGTTATCCTTTCAGGTGGTGACCCGTTGACACTTACCGATTTCATGCTTGAGAAGGTGTTGAAGGGATTGCGCGAGATTCCGCACGTCGAAATTATTCGTCTGGGGACGAAGATACC
>DATDEW010000250.1:0-3107 GCA_036522935.1 Kapaibacterium sp. (SeqCode) | reverse complement strand
GAATCGATCAAAGGTTCTATCGAAGAACTCGGCGAAAACCTTAGCGAGAAATTTGAGACCGTGAAAAAAGATCTCAAAGCGAAGTTCGTCTCGTAAGCCCCTGGCTTATTAATTGTATTTGAATGACATAACTTACTATCTACTGTAATACAGCAGGTCCTCCCTACACTTAAGCATACAAAAGCCGCGATATCGCGGCTTTTGTATATATGAGAAGAACCGCTATAAGTAAGAGTCTTGGCATTTATAACCCTGCTGTTATATGTAACAACTCTTTTGTACTAACTACAAGATTTACTTTCTTCTTTCGTAGGCCGCCAAGAAGCTTTTTGTCGCCTGTCCAAAGCAGAGCTTTCAGGTGAAGCGCAAGTGCTACGAACGGTGAATCATCTGTATCAATACCGGCTGTTAGTTCTATTGCTTCGGCAGTTCGTTTGGCGGGGATAAGTTTGTCGTTAATGAACGTAATGTTCCGAAGTACAAGGCCTATTAATGTGTCAAGTTCATCGTCGGGTAGTTTTGTAAGTTTTTTGAGTTTTGCCCGATGCTCGTGAACTTCACCATAGAGATATTCGCAGCTATGGAAATCGAGTTTATTGCTTTGCGTTAAGAGGAGTTTTCCGATGCCGGAGGAAGAATTCAGGATCGCACTGAAAACAATATTCGTATCAACGACTACCTTCACTTCGCTCTGGGACGGGGCTTGCTTTCTGCTTTGCGTTTTTTGCTGACGGCTCGCGCGAGCACATCTACCGTCTTTTGCGGGACTTTGAACTTGGAGGTTATCTCTTTGTAGCGGATAAAGTCAAGAACATCCTGTATATCGGCTGTATCAACTGATGCAGGGATGCGGATAATGACTTCTTTATTTGTGCGCTCTATAAACATATAGTATGTAACCCAAAGGACGCCGCAAACAGTTCGCGCCGTTGTAGCACGCCATCTACTTCACGTACTCTTCCAAACTTACGAAGTGTGGGTAGTATTTTCTGTTCTCATCGTCTGGATGAAACAGTAAGTATTTCCCTGATGCGCTAAGACTTGGCGGTGCGTCATCACCTACCTTCATCAGAGTATTTCGTTTCATGTTCGCTACTGACCAATAGATCCTTGGTGACATCGTACTATATGACATCATCCCGCCTGTAGAATCAAATTTTTCATATGTAGCAATGCATCCGCCTGTGCCGGGTATTGTTGCCCTTACTAAGTAGCAATCCGGTTGAGGCAACAAAAAGATACGCAGATTCTGGAGGTCTTTTAGTAGCGGATGACTCTTCAAGCTATCGACGTTGCTCCCTTTGATCTCTGGCCAATTGTCGTTGCGTAAGTACCCTTTCGGCACATCGGATAGCTCACCTGTTGTAACATTGTATAAACGGGGCGGCGTACCATACGTGCCCAACATCACAATTCGGCTTTCCTCTGCAACATCTTCCGACATCTCAAGCGCCGCATCTATCTCACGTATCGTATGTATAGTGCCGTCGGGCTCTATGCGTACAAGTGTTTTGCGTGTACGGAAGTTCGTCTCGGCAGAAGGATCTTCCGCGTCCACAGCATAGAACGATTCGGAATTTGCTATCGGGGCAATGCGCACAGGAATGCCCTTAAAATATTGCCGCGAAGAATACCCCATGGTAACCACACCCACCAAAAGAAACACTATGAAAAAGAGTCTCGGCATTTACTTTAAGTAGTCTTCCAAATTAACCATGTACGGATAGCATTTCTCGTATGGGGGCATAACAGAGAAGAAGATCGTTCTTCCTGTTGCACTCATATCCGGCATCGCATCTTCGATGCGCAGGATGATCTTGCTGTTCTTCATATCGGCTATTGCCCAATAAAACTGCTGTCCTCCGAAACAACCAGGGGCAAAGCTATTGTCGTTCATTGGATAACTTTGACCGAGATCCGCTTGAACAAGATAGTAATCCGGTTTATACAAACGAAAGATCACCGGTTTTATCAAGTCTTTTAGGAATGAAATATTTGTTAAGCTGTCGAACTCATGTCCTTCAACTCTCTGCCACAGCTCTTTATGTTTAGGTCCAAAAGTTGTTGGAGATACCTCACCTGTCGCTATCCGATAGAGCAAAGGTGGCTTACCACCATCTTGGTACATGACCACCGTATTTCCGTCGCTTACATCTGAGCGCATGACATAAGTTGGATCTATCTCACGTATCATGGTGATGGAGCCGTCAGGATCAAGGCGTGTAAGGGTAGATCCCCTACGCAGGTTTGTCTCGCCTGAACGATTCCCGGCATCAACAACGTAGAACGATTCTGTTTTCGCTATCGGGGCGACGTGTGCAGGAACGCCAATAAAATACTGCCGCTCGGAGCCACACCCCGCCACAACAACCAAAAGAACCGCTATGAAAAAGAGTCTTGGCATACGCTCGTTACTTCAATACTTCTGCTAATGATACCGTTTTTAGTGAGTATGTATCATTATCCTTATAGACAAAGAGAATCGTTTTGCGTGTTGCGCTGAAATGGTGATGCCAGTATTCGTCGGCGACCTTCCTCATCGTCTTTGTCCTTATATCCGCAACCATCCAGTATCCATTCTGCGGACCAAATTCCACACAACCTCCGTCCTTACTTGCTTTGCGAGATACTTCACTTCTTCTGTCTTCTTCTTTTTTATATTCTTCTTTTGTCTTTCCTTCAAGAAGTATATAGTTGGTATCAGGAAGCGAGAATGCAGATGCAATGTAATATCCTTTGAAGTCCTCTTCCAACGCATGAGCCGGTAACTCGGACAAATCCGGATGTGCATTATATTCACTCCGCTCTACACTATCACTGGAAACTATGCGAAGCGGCTTTAGGTCTGCCCCTGAATATACTACACTCCATTTCGTGGGTCTTGCAGACCAATCGATCTGTTCGTAGCAGAACCCGCTATCACCGTAGGAATTCCCCCTCTGCCCGTTTATTCTCATCTTCCCTACTTCTCGTACCTCATCGTTACGAAGTTCATAGCTTGTGCATGCATAGAGGTCGCTGTCGTCATGTACCACAAAGAACTTCTTGTTCTTCGAGACGATCCCCATTCCCACACCGCGTAATAATACTTTCTCTTTGCCGGAATA
>DATDEW010000249.1:0-5598 GCA_036522935.1 Kapaibacterium sp. (SeqCode) | reverse complement strand
CCCTCTGCCTTGGGAATGAACTTGACCTTAAGTGTATCAGAGCCACCTGCAGGAAGAGGGTTCTGCGGCATTCTAGATATTACGTAATCACCAGGATTATCACCGCTGAACGTGAAGCTGCCGTTAGGGTAATTTGTAAAGAACAAGTTTGCAGCACCGATAGAAGAGATCACGATACTTTGTTCAAGAGTGTCATTAACAAGTACCTTTGATCTCTTGAAGAGTTCAGTAGGGGTTACCTGGATCTTTGGGGCTACACCAAAACCGGTTAAGGTAGTTGCTTGTGTGCCGCTGTCTCTACCATTTGTCACTACTGTAAAGAGAGCATTGCGTGTACCACCAAAAGACGGTACAAACTGCAATGTATATGTTACAGATTGACCTGGAGAAAGAGTAGTGCCGATAGCCGGTCCGCTGATGATAGTATAGTCAGCGGCATTAGCCCCTGAAATTGCCGCATTAGAGATCACTAAAGATTGCTCTGTACCGGCATGTGTAACATTAACGATACCCTGAGTCGCTTGCCCTGTTAACTGTGAACCAAAGTCCATAGATTCCGGAGTTGCAAAAAGCTGTACGTTAGGAGCGGGGGTTTTAAACCTATAATTGTTTGAAGGTGTATATGTACCGGGGGACGCTGCTGTGACAGCTATGAATGATGGTGATGTTGTACCGTTCAATCCTACTCCCATTGCACCGCTTCCCATATTAAAGTTAAGGTCTTTATAGAGGAAGTCAATATAATTGTTCGTTTCATATAAACGCATTTTCCAGTCGGTATACCCAATGTTGCCTGAATAGCGACGTGTGGTCTTCCATTCGATCGACAAAACACGATTTGGAGCTGACCCTGACTGTTCAACATAGATACCGCCTTCAACGACCATGTCATAGCTGAAGATAACCGGCCCAGGTCCATAGGTAGAACTTCCTAGAATGTTTCCGCAGCATCCGGAGCCCGGATTCGTGCCGCCAAACTTTACAAATCCGTTCGTACTGATGTAGACTGTTGTTCCGGCCGGGAAAAGAGTGTTATCGTAGTTGAAATTAAACGGAAGAGTTGTCGTATACACATTATCATCACCAGTACCAAGATTGCTACCGGATAGATTCGAATACGATTCAGTAAATGTCGTTACTGCATAGGCATCAATTCGCCCAACATAAAATTGGGAGAACGAGTCTGTTGTAACACACAATAGTATAAAAGCGATGACCGCCAAGAACGCTGACCGAGTTGGTAACATAGATTTTTTCATGGTACTCTCCATAGATAAGTGAACGATAAATTAGAAGTAGGGAAGACATAAAGCAAACCTCTCACACTTTACAGACCTTTCTGACCCACCTCTCATAACTACAAATATACGCTTTTTTTGCATTAATGACATCAATTTGACAATAATTTGATTAACTTAATGATATATAATGTATTGCGGGAATTATGGTTAATAATCTGGCTTATGACGGTAAATTTTATTAAATTTTACATAAAAGACGAAAATATTTCGTATATTTGCATGGGAAAGTTCGTGAATGTTGATAGTTCTATAGTTGATAGTTGATAGTTTAATAGTTCGGTAGTTCGGGATTCTTCCTTTGTGGACCTTCGTGTATCCCTTTGTGCCTTTGTGTTTAATTCTTTCCTGCAGCGACGGACTAAAGCATGCACTGAGCAAAGCGAATGTGTCCGCCCCGCTATCCACCCTGTAACCTAGCACCTAAAACCTACAACCTTCCCCGTAAATGTGTAAATTTAGAGCACCATCCCAAACCCCATTCATAGTTCATCATTCCGCATTCATCCTTTCCCCGTGTGGTGCACAATTAGACTGTTCAGAATAAAGGACTTACAGAGGAAATTAGTAAGTTTACGTCTTCTTTTCAGCGGCTTTTACCTCATTCCAAAGTACATCCATCTCCTCTAAGGTCAGTTGAGTGTTATTTGTCATTGCCAATTGAAGGGGAGATTCTATCTTTCGGAAGCGCCTCTCGAACTTGATAGAGCTGCCCCGAAGTGCCGCCTCAGCATCTATATTAGCATGGCGGGAGTAATTCACCAGTGAGAAGAGGATATCCCCGAATTCCTCGGAGCGCTTAACGGGATCGGTTTCAGCTTTGAATTCAGCAATTTCCTCATTTATCTTATCGATGACACCTTCATTTGAATCCCAATCAAAACCAAGCTTGGCAGCTTTCTCCTGGATCCGCGCCGCACGCTGGAGAGCCGGAAGCTGCATTGGGACGCCATCGAGAACGCTGAGTTTTCCTTCTTGCTTTTTGAGCATCTCCCAATTCTTCTTAACCTCTTCTGTGCCGGATACCTTTGTATCACCAAATACATGTGGATGGCGGAAGATGAGCTTCTCGATCTGTGAGCTGATCACATCATTAATAGTAAAGTCTGAGGTCTCTTCAGCAAGCATTGACTGGAAGACTACATGGAGCAGCACATCGCCAAGTTCTTTTTTTAGCTCGGGCATATCACCGGTTTCGATCGCCTCAATTACTTCGTATGTTTCTTCAAGAAGTGGGGCGGTCAAAGACTGATGGGTCTGTTCTCTATCCCATGGGCAATCGGTACGCAGTCGCTTTACGACAGCAAGAAGTTCAGAGAATGCAGTATCAGTAGCAGAATTGTTCATCTTTTTTGAGAATTATTGCAAAAATTGGTATCTTTTGGCTTAATTATTGATATATTTGTATTGAAAGTATTGTATTTTGGTCATGTAGCCATAGGTTGCAGGCGCAAAATTACAAAGATTGTGTTGTAATTAACTCACTAAGTAGTAATAAAATATGTCAGACGCAGCAGTAACACGCCCGACTCGCACAGCCCCTAGACCTGTTGTAGGTAGAAAAGTCTCGAAGCCTTCAGCAGCTCCTGTTCTTTTTCTTTTTATCTTAATGTCGTTAGCCGTTCATATCGCTCTTTGTTATGGCACTACCTCTTTTGCAGATGCATTAGAGTGGCATACATGGGGTGTTGATGGGCATGTCAGATTCGGAGAAGCGGAGTTCTCATTGAATGCAGTTATTGCATTCTTCCCGTTTGACTTCTTCTTCGGCTTCTGTTTCGCAGTGCTTCTTGGGTTTGCGTTACGCGTCCCGTTCTTCCGCGATAGAGTACATCATACAATTCATGACGTGAAGAAGCGTTTGATGCTCCAGCTTTCAGCTACACAGGATGAAGTTGAGTCTATCCTTCGTAATGATCCTGAGAACAACCAGCGTTTACTTGCTCGCCGCGAAGATATCAATATCGAAAGCGTACAGTCTGAAATAGAGCATATCAACAAAGGACAGCGCTACCTTGATGGTAAAGGCGGCTTCATGGGTGGTATTGCTACTTACATGAAATTCCATTTCGTTGAGCATTATGCAAATACCGTTCAGGGTATGGCATACGCCGGAGCTGCATTCCTTATCATCATGATCGGTATCCGCGGTTTGAAGTTCATTCCTGCTGAAAAGCCATCTCCGATTCTTATGGCTCTCGGTATCGAATTCGCGCTTCTTTGTCTATTAGCACTTACACTTCTTTATACAGAAGAAGAAGAGCGTACAGATCGTATCTTGAAGCAGATGGTCGATGCTGTCAAAGGCGGAAAAGGCAAAGCTGCTGTTGCTGCAATGGAAGAGCAAGAGCGTCTCATGCCGCGTGAAGATTACGAGAAGATCATCCGTGACCAGATGGATAAGAAGATGATGGAGCTTCTCAAAGAAAAAGATGGCGATGCAGTTCGCCGCTTAGCTCTGGATCTCGTATCTAAGCAATAAGCAAGTCTTATAGTAACTGACATTGGAAAACCCTCGTACTATAAACAGTACGAGGGTTTTCCGTTAATAACGGCACCTCGTTACGTATGAATATGTTGTAGGCTCTACATAACCAAAATAGAACGAATGATCATAGTTATGCATCGCGGAGCAGCTGAAGCCCATATTGCTGCAATTGAAAAGATACTTACAGCACAAGGAATTCGCTCCGAACGCTTGGTTGGTGAAAAGCAGGTAGTTGTTGCTATCATCGGACCATCGAACGGACTTGATATTACGTCGCTTGCATCACTTGACGGTGTTCAAGATGTGCTTCGTGTCAGCAATCCTCTTAAGTTAGTATCCCGCGCATCACACCCTGAAGATACGGTCATTACATTTCCTGATGGCCTCAAGATCGGCGGCAATAATCCTTCGATCATGATCGCCGGCCCTTGTTCGGTCGAAAGCGAAGACCAGCTCCACCGGGTTGCAGAACATGTCAGAAAGAACGGAGTTCGTTTCCTTCGTGGAGGCGCATTTAAACCTCGCACCTCACCATACTCATTCCAAGGTCTCGGTTTTGACGGCTTAGAGCTGTTGAAAAAGGTAGGGGAAGAATATGGCCTTTATATTGTGACGGAAGTTATGGAGCCGGGCTATGTTCCGAATATTGCAGAATACGCTGATGTACTGCAGGTCGGAGCCCGTAACATGCAAAATTTTCCATTACTTCGCCAACTCGGCGCAGTAAATAAACCTGTATTATTGAAGCGCGGTCCATCTGCTACGATAGAGGAATGGCTTCTTGCCGCGGAGTACATCATAAGCGCAGGAAACGATCAGGTCATTCTTTGCGAGCGCGGCATTCGTACCTTCGATACGATTCTCCGATATACTGCTGATATTAGCGCGATACCTGTTGTAAAGCGCCTGTCTCATCTTCCGATAATTTTTGACCCGTCGCACTCAACAGGCAAAAGAGAATATGTAGCGGCTATGGCACGAGCTGCAATAGTTGCCGGAGCTGATGGACTAATGGTAGAAGTTCATGCCGACCCGAACAAAGCATTAAGCGACGGAGCACAGGCACTAACCTTTGAGATGTTCGAGGAAATGATGGGCGAACTCGTCAGAGTTGCCGATGCAGTCGATAGGCCGATGTACATCGAACGCTACGAAAAGCAGCTTACGCAGACCAAGGACAAAGTAAAAGTGAAGTAGGTCGTATGGAATGTTTCATTGTCGAAAAGGACAACATTGATGAAGAACAAGCAAGACTTGTTCTCGTCGGCGATGAAGCTAAGCATGCTGTACGTTCCTTGCGAATGAAAGAAGGTAATCTTCTGATAGCTACCGATCTATCCGGAGTTTGCTACAGTTCTAAGATAACTTCCATTAATAAACTCTCCAAAGACGACTGGGAGGCAGAATGTGAGATCCTCGAAAAACTCCCGAACCACAACGAATCGTCAAAACATATTCATCTTGTGATGGGTATCTTGCAGCAGGCTTCAAAGTTCGAGGAGATACTTGAAAAATCTACAGAACTTGGAGTCAAGGAGTTTACACCGATCTATTCTGCACGTTCTGAGAAAGAAGAGCTTAACCGTGATCGCTCGGAACGCATCATTCGCTCTGCAACAAAACAAGTATCACGCGCTACAAGTCCTGTGCTTCAAGAGACCGAGGCATTTCTTATTGCTGTTCTGCGGCTTCGGGAAAAGGAGTATGATGTTATCATCTTCCATGAACAGATCGAGACAGAGCAGGCATTTCGTACCGAAGACATCCGGTCAGTCCCAACTGCACTTGTCATAGGACCCGAAGGCGGATTTA
>DATDEW010000248.1:0-2601 GCA_036522935.1 Kapaibacterium sp. (SeqCode) | reverse complement strand
ATTACTTGTACTGGTTGCTACTCTTGCAACGGCACAAAGTGAGTTCGGCGTGAGATTGCAAGACATAAAGACCGGTGAGCCGATACCCGGCGCAATTATTACCTATAAAGATACCATTGGGAAAGCAGTAGCCAAACAATTCACAAATGCCAAAGGTGAGACGATACGTAAATCTCGACTTGACCTGTTTACGATCGATATTCGTGCTCTCGGCTATAGAGATACTTCGTTGTTGGTTAGTGAAGTAAAGAATGCGATCCTGCTCGAATCATTACCGCTTGAACAAGGTGAAGTCGTGATCACGGCACAGCGGCATGCTTCTGTTTCGCAGGACGTACCTATTTCTATGAGCGTTGTAAAAGATGCTGAGATACAGTCTCGTGCGCCACGAGAGATCGATGAAGTGCTTCGGTTTATTCCGGGTGTGACGGTTACCGAAGATCAAGTAAGCATTCGCGGCTCGTCTGGATATTCACGAGCTGTTGGTTCGCGTGTCCTTTATATGATGGATGGTATGCCTATGCTCTCGGCAGATAACGGAGACATCAAGTTCGACGCCGTGCCGATGATCAATATCCAAAGCATTGAGGTTGTCAAAGGGGCTGGCTCTGCACTCTATGGCTCAAGCGCGTTGGGTGGTATTATCAACGTTATCACTCGCAAACCCTCAAAGTCGTGGCTTGGAGCAGTGAACGCTTCAGCCGGAAGTTATCAAGAGCCGACATATCCCCAGTGGAACCAGCCCGAAGTTGGCCGCACATATTACAATGTTGAAGCGGGTGCGTCAAATACTTTTGGTGATGTCGGGGTACTTGCAAGCGGAGCGTATAAGCGCGATGAAGGGTATAGAATGGGAGATGATACCTATAACGGCAGCGGCTTCTTGAAACTTACAACACCAACGTCAGATAAAGCAGAGCTTACATTCTCGACGCTCTACTCTTATAACGAGCACGGCAACTGGCTCTACTGGAAGGACCTTTCGAATGCATATAAGCCCGCTGATTCACTTTCGGCAATGAACGAGCGTATCACCTCGACTAAACTCAATCTCTATGGTGCATTCAAGACCTTAGTTGGTGACGCGGGTTATCTTGATATAAAGGCCTCATCATTCATAACAAGCTATGATACCGCTCCACTAAATGCACAAGATTCTGTTGATCCGCACTCAAGTGCAGTCAACAACTTGGTCGATGCACAGTCAGGATATTTTCTCTATAATGACTGGTATTTGACGCAAGGCATTACATTCGGCTATCAAACGGTGTCATCAAATGTATCGGGCAACCATAACGGAATAAATCTGGGGCTGTACGCACAAAGCGAGTATACATTCAAACCGATCATTGTGACGATTGGCTTACGTGGTGATATTTATCAATACGATACCGATGGATTTGTCGGCAGCTTTTCACCTAAAGTGGGTATAACGTGGAATACACTGATTGAAAATGTAGTCATGCGTAGTTCATTCGGTACAGGCTTCCGTGCACCGACGATCATTGAGAAGTATACAGACCAGGAGCTGAATGGTTTTATCATCAAGCCGAATCCCTCCCTTGTCCCGGAGAAGAGTTACTCGGTTGAGCTTGGTTCGCAATA
The DNA here is from genome assembly GCA_036522935.1 of Kapaibacterium sp. (SeqCode). Taxonomy (GTDB): domain Bacteria; phylum Bacteroidota; class Ignavibacteria; order Palsa-1295; family Palsa-1295; genus DATDEW01. Next base: position 996 of record DATDEW010000248.1, on the reverse strand, counting down.
TCAGGACAAATACCTTATGCTTGACGGAGCAGTGTTCTATTCAAAGTTTGACCAGCTTATCGAGCCCGGATTTGTGACAGATGGTCTGCAAACATTCATCCGTTTTTCGAATATCACCGACGCCGAGATATTTGGACATGAGGAGGTCATAGAATTTACACCATTTGCATCCGAGCTATTAAAACTTCGCCTTGGATATACCTACATTTATCCCCATAATATTACGACAAATACGATCTTAAATTTCCGCCCGAGACATTTACTGCAGTCGCGCATCGAAATGAGGGAGTGGAATTTTGTGGCTTCTGCTGATTTCAGATATATCAGTCAGTATGAATCCATCGACCCGATACTTATTCAACAAGTCCCAGATGCAACTGCTCGTGTAAACGCCTACATATTTGATGCGCGGATAGGATATTCGTTCAAGGATATGCTTTCAGCGCCTGTTACGCTTACGCTGCTATGTCAAAACATCTTGAACTACTATTATGTTGAAATGGTCGGAAATATGGCTCCGCCAAGAAGCATCTCGTTGAAATTAGAATCTGTTTTTTAATGAACATACTTATTTTACATGGACCAAATCTGAATCTCCTCGGCGAGCGAGAGCCACATATCTATGGCACGACGACGCTTTGGGAGATAAATGCCACCCTTCGCAGCGAAGCCATGGGGCATCATCTTGCCATTCATCAATCAAATATCGAAGGAAAGCTTATAAACTATATCCACGAGTATCGAAAGTGGGCAGACGGCCTTATTATTAATCCGGGAGCATTGACGCACTACTCTTATTCTCTACGGGATGCTATAGCTGCTTTTATCAAGCCAACCATAGAAGTGCATTTATCAGACATTATGACTCGTGAGGAGTTCAGAAGATTCTCCGTTCTCGACGGAATGCCAAATGTTGAGCGCATTATGGGGTTTGGGGCAAAAGGGTATAGTGAGGCAGTTAAACAGCTTATTTCATGAAGAAATACTTTTCATTCA
>DATDEW010000247.1:0-2262 GCA_036522935.1 Kapaibacterium sp. (SeqCode) | reverse complement strand
AGTCTAAAAAGGATCTTTAGTGATGCTTTCGTTGTATCAGGCCATATTGTACCTGTCATAAGATATTTTCCATCTGCTTGCGTGGCGATGTTATAGACACTCGCATAAGAGGATTTATCGAACGGTATTACTAGCCCATTCAACCCAAAGCCGGAGTCAATACTTCCGTTTGCGAAAAAACGAAAAACCAATGACTTCCGTGGAGAAAAGTCATTAATTATAGTACCAACTACGATAATTCTTCCCGAAGAGTCTAAAGCAAACGACGAGCTATAGTTTTCTTTGGGATCTGTTATAATTTCGGTAGTGCCCCCCGAGCCAAATGAAAGATCGATCATCCCTTCCTTTGTTAACTTAATAAGCAGCATTCGCCACATATTCTGGATATGTATATTTGTGCTGAACATAATACTACCATCCGGGAGAGTTAGTATTTGTTTAATAGTATATACCCCGTCAGTAAGACGCAGTTCATGTATACCATGAAAGCCAAACGTTGTGTCGATACGACCGTCAGTGTTCATCCGAAAAAGAATAATGGCTTTATTACTATCTGCTGAATATGGCTTCGCTACGACCACACACCCACCACTGCTATCACTACACACACCATAAATATTTATCGAATCATATTGGACGGGTAAGTAGATCTTACCGACGTCGCCAAAACTACTATCAGGATGACCATCCGGAGTAAGTCGCCAACATACTGGCTGTGTGATCGTTATCCCATTTGATTGACTTCCCTCTCTACCAACGATAAATATCTTTTCATCATGAGCGATAGTGATATGTAGAAATTCTGTTACACTATCCTTAACTTCTGCATAATACCCGCCGTTGATACCAAAGACACTATCAATTGTACCTGAAGGTAACATTCTACACACAAACGCTTTTTTGACAGAATAGTACTGATCATGCAACACCTCGTAACCATACAACAATATGCGGCCATCAGGATATGATGTCATTTGCAGTTGTTGGGGACGGGATCCGCAATTGAACGATGCACTTCCACTCTCCCCGAACGTTGAATCAATTTCCCCGTCAGAATTGAGGCGATAGATCACAGCTTGTGGGGAAACACTAAAGCGGCCGAGTGATACTGATACAAGTATTTTCCCATCAGATAGTGTGGCAAATTGATAGGGCCACGCATTGTAATATAGATCATTTTCTACATTTACAATGCCATCTTCCCCAAACGTCTTATCAAGATAACTCGCCTGTGCCTGAGCCAGTTGGGATACGAAGAGAAGGGTAAAAAATATGGTAATGCGTTTCATACAAATAGCAACACGCTACTGCTTGATAAGTTTTGCGGTTTGAATTAAGTCATTCGACTCTATTTGTAAGAAATACGCACCCGATGCAAGCCCGCGGAGATCGAGCTCTTCTTTATGCTCACCTGCTGTGCGGTATTCATCCGTTGCAAATTTTCTTACTTCCCTTCCGCTCTCATCTCGCAACGTGATGGTGCACTGGCTGCTTGATGGGAGAGTGTATGTGATGGTACAGTTGTCTGTGGAGGGGGAGGGAAATTGTGAAATGGGTTGAGACAGCGCCGAAGAAGAGTATACAGAGGCAACGGCTTTATTGTTGACACGATACAGTATACCTTGTTCGGCAACAATCCCGACATCAGTACAACGCAAAATCCCTGCCATGAGGTACTTACCATCATTCCCGATCGCTATGTCTGCAATACCATTTGGCATATACGATGGAGTAGTCACCGCACAAATGACTATACCGTTGGTGCCAAACGATGAGTCTAGTCTACCATCCTTATGATATCGAATGATACAATGAGCATACGTTGAATCGCTTAGATAGGTAGATCCAGGAATAATGATATCACCATTTGAATCTATTGCACATTGATGAAAGTATGCAGTCGGCAGTGAGTCGATCGAACCGACTACACCATGATCACCGAACGATGCGTCTAACGAACCTTTTTTTGTAAATTGCACTAACAACGGACGATAGTAATTCTGAATAACAAGCAGAATAGTACATAGAATATTTTGATCAGGGGTTTCTGAGATCGAGTATATCATTTCTATATTATCAGACAACTGGCTACCACCCCTTCCATTGCCCCCAAACGTAGAATCCATCACTCCATTCACATCGCATTTGAGCATAGAAAGAGCCCCTCGCGGAGAGTCTTTCAATGAAAGCGGGATGACAACATGTCCGCTCTTGGTAAGGAGGACATCATAAATATATCCGGTATCAATCTCCGATCCAATT
>DATDEW010000246.1:0-6616 GCA_036522935.1 Kapaibacterium sp. (SeqCode) | reverse complement strand
TATCGCCACAACGTATTTCATAGCTCTATTTCTTTATCGTGAATCGCAGTTTATCGGTCATGTCGCGTACGGTGATGCGTGCAAAATACTCGCCACCATCAAGCGGTCCCGAAGGAATCGGCACCATGTGCTGCCCTTTAGATAAACGCTCATTCTTGATCATAGTTACACTTTTGCCTGCGGAAGTGAATATCTCCACTTTGAGCGTATCATCAACGAGCATCTCAATATCAAGAATTGGCGATGCCTCAAGTTCTCTCTGGAATAGCGATGCCTGAAATATCTCGTCCGGATTATAAACTGTCGCAGGGATACCACGAGAGACTATCGTTATCGGGAATGCCGTACCAAAATTCCAGTTGTCGCCTCCCTCTTTGCCATCACCATTGCCTGCAAGACCTGCAGTAAACAAGGTATCTATTACATCGCCTTTAGCGGGGGCAACATAGACAACCTTCCAGCGCGATATATCATAGAGGTCAGCATCCTTTGGCTTCGAGTGCATAAGCTCACCTGCTTTGGTAACTGTTAAGCCATCTTTTGTCGGTTGGAGCGTCCCGTTTTTCGTTGAAGCGTTGAACCCGGCAACTTCACTCTTCTTTTTATAGACAAGGATCTCGTACTGCGCTTTCTCCCCGGCAATGACCTTGCTCGGTCCACCAATAGTTACTTGCACACTATCGGACTTTGTCGTATTATGACATGAACATCCCTGTGAGCCGTTCTTCTTGGTATATCCCGGCTGGCCTTTGATGTGTGCATAGACAACCGTTGCCATAGAGACAAAAATCACTGCTGCAATAATGTAGTTTTTCTTCACTCTGATTTGGGAGGGGCTGTTACGGGTACATACTCTGCAGGTTTATACTTTGCTTCATACTCCGAAAAGCTAAATGCTGCAAGCTTTTGGACAATAGCATCCTGAATACGTTTATATCCCGATGCACCGCGACCAAAACTTTGCATCGTGATAAAAAATGCGGCAAGCTGTCCGTCTTTTGTCGCAACGTATCCACCGAGAGCAGTTACACCGTTAAGCGTACCTGTTTTGCTATGTGCATTATTCCATGCATATGTATTTATCATGCGTCCGCGTGTTGTACCGTCGATGCCTGCAACTGACATAGTCGAAGCAAAATCTGAGTACATCTTCCGCTTTGATATAGCATAAAGAAGCTCGATGACACTGTTGGCTGACTGGAAGTTCTTGCGTGAAAGTCCGGAGCCGTCATCAAATTGCATTGCAGGGTCGCTGATACCCAGAACATTCATCCATGAGTTCATCATACCGATAGATTTCTGTTTCGGATCAGCAACTTGCTCATCGCTAATAGCAGATAGCTTTCGGAACATTGATTCCGCCAGATAATTATCGCTGCGTTTATTCGTTTCTTTCAGCAGTTCAAGCAACGGAGTGTTCTTCTCGACAAGTGTTTTGAAGTTACCGTTCGGGTTTTTTACTTTTCCTGTACGTGCATTGCCCGTAACCCGAACGCCGTTCTCTTCAAGCCGCCATTTGAATAGCCCTGCCATTGCAAGCGGTACGTTCTTTATCGGGATGTTATAATTACGGCAACTTCTGGCAGGGATCAGACCTGTAACGACGACGACCTGCTCGTTATCGCCTTTTCCTGCAGATGTGGAGATACGAAGTGAGTAAGTCCCTTTTGTACGGCGCGAGACTGTCTTCCATCGTGCCTTCTTGCCCTTACCAACCTTCACACGCTTTTTCGAGTACGTCACAGGCGCACTGGTGCCGGCTTTGTTTATCACTCGCACACCTGGGATCGGTGGATAGACACTTACGTTCGCTCGTGCCCCACTCTTTGCGCCTGCATCTACACGTATGGTGACGACGTTTCTATCAATGAAGAAATTCGGATACTCGGAGAAGAAGCCGGGCGTGTTCTCTTCGTCCATTTCGGTCTCTTCTTCTTCAGCAAGTTCTTCCTGCTCCTCACCGCCGCCGGGTATCTCTATACTTACAGAATCCTGTTGTACATCACCGTGCTCGTTATTTGCTGTCGCAAAGTAACGCTTCGCCGATTCGGTCAGATCATCATCTACCGAAAGGTCAGAGATGATATCCCCTTCTATCTGCGTGACACCTTGAATCTTTAAGAATCGTGCAAGATTATCGAAGTCGCTCATCTTCAGAGTAGGGTCTCCGGATGGACGAAGATACACATTCCCTATAACAGAACTTCCCTCAAGCCGGGCAGAAGGCAGCATTTCAAGTCGTGTCTTGAACTGGTAATCAGAGCCCAGCGCCCAAAGGATCGTAGAGGTAGTAAAAAGTTTTTCTACTGATGCAGGAAGCACTGGCTGCGAAGCATTCACTTCATGGATATGTGAGATAGTGCTATCAGGGTTTATCAACACAACCTTGCATGAAGGAAACATCCGCTTATACTTCGTCGGCGGCAGAAGGTCGGCTATCTCCTTACGAAGTCCTCGCAGTGCAGCGCTGGTATCACCACTATATCCAGTGAATGTGATCTTCAGCGGAGTCTTATTCGAGTCGGGAAGGAGTTGAGCGTGGAGGTTTCCTACAAAGAGTAGGAGAAATAGGAAAACGGATCTGGAAAACGGATAACGTATGATTCTTGATATGCTCATTCTCGCTTTGGTTAGGGTTTTCTGTGTCCCCTTGCCAGGAGTGCTAATACACTACTCGCAAGGAGAAACAATACTCTTACACTATACTAACAAGTCTTTTTGCAAAGACATTGTTCCTAATGCATCATATGAACGCGAATTAACGGAAATTTAGAATATTGGTTTAGCCGATCACTAACTTCCTTATCTCTTTTTCATATTGACGTTTATACCCTATCTGTTCTAAAATGTGAGCCGCAGAAGCATTTGCGCTATCGCATTCGTCAACCATTTTGAGTGCCCCTTCTTGAGCCATTATGGATAAGGCTCTTTTGAGGATCAACCTACCGTAACCTTTGGAGCGCATAGTAGGATTTATCCCGATATACCCTATCGTACCTGTATCCTTACTATCCCCAAAAAATTGTGGAATAACTACCCCTATAAGATCCCCTGTGGATGTGAAGTAGATCTTCCATTGCTCTAGCGAGGTATCTCTGCTGCTTAGCATTTGATAAAAATGTCGGGCAGCATTTACGGCGCCGTATTCTTTGATACGGAGTATATCCTCACTATCCAAGCTGTTACTAATAATAACCGGTAAAGCTTTAATAAATTCTTCTGTGCCTACATCCGCGATGGAATGTTCGATAAGCTCAGCGGGTAGTTTTATCAGCGGTTCGAATGAGGAGACATCTAATGTATATCGAAGGCGTGAGGAACAGAGTGAAAAACCTGCTCCTTGCAACAGGGCTATATTAGCATTATATTTTTCACTTGAAGTACGCTGTTCATGTGTAAATATTGATGCACCTACTTTCTCGTGCATCCTTAGAGCTACTTCTTTTATAAACGAAGCTCTACTCCCAAAGCTGAGTTCTCTATCAAATGCAAAAAAGGTAATTCCATATTCCGGATGAGCCCTGGGAAATGTAAAGACGATAATTCGGGCAAGAAAATTAGCTCCATTATCTAAAACGAAGCACCATTCCGGCCTCGTCTCTCCGGATTCGAGTTGCTTTATAAAAAACGTTCTAACCCTCTCAAGATTCTCGGGCTCTTCAGGCTCGCTGATAAACCGATCAAGCTCTCCGATTGAGATACTTCTGACCATCAACAGCTTACGCTGCAACAAGCGTGTGAAGCTTGGGAAACATTACTTCTACGTTCTCAAGGTTAACGACAGTGCTTGCATGGTCAATGTCAATACCAACGACAGCACCGTTCGCATCGTAATCAAATACGATGTTCGGAGCGACTTCTTCTGACTCAACGCTTACATCATCGTTGAGATGGATGTAAAGAGAGTCAGTATCAGGATGATAATGAAATTTCATGATCGTCTAATTTATGATATCCTACAGCATTCCCTTCACGATTGTTTCAACAGAAGCAAGTGCCTCCCCCAACTTCTCCGGGTACTTACCGCCGGCCTGTGCAAGTGTCGGCTTGCCACCCCCTTTGCCCCCTACTATCTCTGCTACTGCGCCTACGAGTTTGCCTGCCTGCACCTTCTTTTCTTTTGCTACATCATCAGAGACGATAGCAATAAGCGAGACCTTATCATCGGGCTTGCCGCCGAGGACGATGACCGTGCCGTTACTTATATTCTGCTGCACCATCTCGGCGAATGCTTTGAACTCATCGCCGCTTGAAGCAGCAACTTCTTTTGCTATCACTTTGATGCTCGTGCCGTCAAGTTGCGTTGCAGAACTAACGATCTGCTTTGCTTCATCAAGACGCTGACCAAGTTTGAGCTTTGCTATCTCTTTCTCGAGTTTGCGTTTTTCGTCTTCGAGCTTTTCGCGTTCGCGTGAGAGTTCGTCGGACTTTGTAAGTTCGCTGTAAAGCCACTGCTCGATGCCGCGCCCCGTGACTGCCTCAATGCGGCGTGTGCCGGAGGCAATGCTTGACTCGCTGACAAGCTTAAAGAGACCTATCTCCGAAGAGTTCTTGACGTGCGTACCGCCGCAGAACTCGCGGGAGAATGGACCAAAATCTACGACGTTCACATGCGAGCCGTACTTATCACCGAAGAACATGAGCGCACCCATCTTCTTTGCTTCCTCGAACGGGATGTTGCGATGATGAATAAGTGGTATCGCCTCGCGAAGCTTCTCATTGACAAGTTCTTCGATAGCGCGAACCTCTTCGTCAGATACTTTCTGATAATGCGAGAAATCGAAACGCAACTGCTTTTCGTTCACGAGCGAACCTGCCTGATGCACATGCTCGCCGAGTATCTGACGAAGTGCAGAATGCATAAGATGTGTTGCGCTGTGGTTACGCTCGATGTCGCGGCGGCGAATTTTATCAACGCTGCCATGAGCGGATGATCCTTCAGTGATATCAAGTTCATCTGCTTCGATAACGTGAGCAATGGCTGTACCGCCTGCAAGTTTGCGGACATCTGTTACGCGGTACGGATTGCCGGCAATAAGAAGCATGCCCGAATCAGATACCTGTCCGCCTGACTCCGCATAGAACGGTGTCTTATCGAGGACGACCATATCCTCGGAAACAAGAAGTACTTTGCCGTCTCCTTCTACTTCGTCGTAGCCCAAGAACTTCGATTCAACTCCGACGATCTCCGTCGAAGCTATCTCTTTATGCTTCTTTGACTGATGCACACTCTTGCTTCGCTGCTTCTGCTCGGCAAGGAGTTCTTCGAAGCGCTCCATATTGATAGTAAGCCCGCGCTCATGTGCAAGCACTTGTGTAAGATCTATCGGGAAGCCGAACGTATCATAAAGCTTGAATGCCTCTTCACCGGAGATATATGGTGACTCGGATTCCGACTCGCGCGAAGATATTTCCTCGAAAAGCGAAAGTCCTCTATCGAGTGTTGCATTGAAGCTTTCTTCTTCTGCTTTCAACACTTTATAGACGAGGTCTTTACGTTCGCGAAGTTCGGGGAATGCTATGCCCATCGTTGCAACAACGATAGCCGATAGCTCGCATAAGAACGGCTCGGTGAAGCCAAGCTTACGGCCATAACGTGCAGCGCGGCGTAGGATGCGGCGAAGAACGTATCCTCTGCCTTCATTGCCGGGGAGCGCTCCGTCAGCGATAGCACATGTAAGTGCACGGACGTGATCGGAGATGACGCGCATTGCGATGTCGGCTTCGTCTTTTGTGCCGTACGGGATGCCGCTCTTCTCTGATTGCCACTTGATGTATGGCATGAAGACATCCGTATCGTAGTTCGAATCTTTGCCTTGCATCACAGCGCAAATGCGCTCGAAGCCCATGCCTGTATCAACATGCTTATTTGGAAGGTCTTCAAGTGTACCGTCGGCGCGGCGGTTATGCTGAATAAAAACGTTGTTCCATACTTCGATTACTTCAGGCACACCTACATTCACGAGCGGACCGCCTGACTTATCGGGCGTTCTATCGTAATGAATTTCCGAGCACGGACCGCACGGACCCGTCTCGCCCATTTCCCAAAAGTTATCTTTCGCGCCATGACGCTGAATATGCGTCGGGTCAATATCCGTAACTGTCTTCCAAACCTCGAACGCTTCATCGTCATGTTCATAGACACTTGCATAGATACGCGACTTATCGAGTCCCCATACCTTCGTGAGCAATTCCCATGCCCAGCCGATAGCTTCTTTCTTGTAGTAATCGCCAAAGCTCCAGTTACCGAGCATCTCGAAGAGCGTATGGTGATAGGTGTCATGCCCTACTTCTTCGAGGTCGTTATGCTTGCCTGATACGCGAAGACACTTTTGCGTATCCACCGCGCGCGTGTAAGGGCGCGTGCCTTCGCCAAGGAATACATCCTTGAACTGGTTCATGCCTGCATTGGTGAACAGAAGCGTCTTATCACCATGCGGAATGACCGGCGCGCTCGGGACAATGGTATGTCCCTTGCTCTTGAAGAAATCTAAAAAGCTTTGTCGTATTTCTGAAGAAGTCATAACTATACTATAAAAATCTTTATCGGGTGTCAATACTACCCATCGTTCATGTCATTCCGAGGAACGACCGAAGGGAGTGACGAGGAATCTGG